>JAYTDH010000028.1:0-2456 GCA_043736095.1 Gemmatimonas sp. | reverse complement strand
CGAGGATCGTGTCTACGTGGTGCGCCGCGGCTGTGTGCGCCACGAAGGCCCCGCACCGCGCACGCCGGAGGAGCGCGCCGCGCTGGACACACAACTCGAGCAAACACTCGCGGCCGGACGTCGCGGCCCGCAGACTGTGCCGGGGCACGAAGTCGATGAAGTGCTGCTCGTCGCGGGGTGGTTCCGGAAGTACCCGAAAGAGTTAGAACGGACCGCCCCTTTCGATCGCGACGCAATCAGGCCGGCGAGCAAGCCACATATTTCGTGACACCACTTCACGGACCGACTGGTCTTCACAGAGCTGCCAATGAACGCACCGCGAAACGCCTGGGCCGAAGCCCGCGCCGAGCACGATCAGGTGGTCGCCGATTTCCTTGCGGCCATCGACGGCATTCCGGCGGCACGCTGGCAACAGCTGCCACGCATCCTCGCCTCGCACAAGTTTCCGCGTGGCGCCGAGGCGATGGCCGCCATCGAGTGCGCCGCGCGCGAGCGCCCTTCTCAGCGCATCGTCCACGCGTACTTCGGTCCCTTATCATTGTTACAGGGACTGCGCGTGCTCAGTGCGCACACGCGCCATCATTCCGGCGGCATGGAGTGGCGGCGCGGCGCCTGATCGTCGCGCGCTAGGCGGCGGCTGGTTTCATACCTACGTCACTAGACGTATGTCCTCGGTACGCACTCGGGGCGACTGTCTGGACGGCCTTCGCGCTTGAGGCCACTCCACTCATACGCCAAGGCTCCCGATGCGACTGCTGCCAATCCTCACCAGCGGGCCCTACAACCTCGCGTTCGCCGCGGCGATTGTCACCGGTCTCGCGCTCGCTTACCGCGCGGGCCAACGCGGGAAGATCCCCACCCTCTCGTGGAACCTACTGCTCGCCGTCACGGTGACCGCCGCAATCGTCGGATCGAAGACCATCTTCCTCGATTTCGACTCCATAGCTCCTGGGGAAAAAACAAACCTCGGCGGCATCATCCTCGGGCTACTGGCCGCCGCCGCGACGGCTTGGACGCTGGGAATCTCGGCGCGACGCACGCTGGACGCACTAACCATCCCAGCCCTCTGCGCGATGGCCATCGGACGCATTGGTTGCTTCTTCGCTGGGTGCTGTGCTGGCACGTCCACCACGTTTGCGTGGGGCATCCGCGATGCCGACGGCCATCTCGTGCATCCCGTGCAGTTGCTCGAGGCCGGAGGAGATCTATTGCTTGTCCTGTGGCTTCGCAGTCGCCGAATAGAACGCGCACCTGGCGCGCGTGTGCTCGCCGGAGCCGCAGGCTACGCCCTTCTTCGCTTCGGCACCGAGTTTCTCCGAGCGGACCGCACGGCAGTCGCCGGACTGAATCTCGTCCAGTGGTCCCTCCTCGTGCTTCTCCTCGTCATCGGAGCGCTGGCACGCCGTACACGCACTGCGACACCGGAGCGCGTCGACTCGTCGTTTTCGCCTGACTCTCCGCCGCATCTGGCCCTCATGCTCGCCGTCGCAGTCGCCACGCTGACGCTCGTTGGCGCCAACTGGTTTGTCCCGCTTGAACAGGCGGTGCTGCTCCTCGCGGCCGGCGCCATCGCCGGCTCCGCGCTGCGCGTCGCGTGCGAGAAGGCGCTTCCGAGCTGGGGCCGCAGGCTCCGTCCCTTCACGCTCGCCCCGCGGATCGGTGCGATGTTGCTCCTGCAGACGCCGGCCCCGGAACCCCCCTCCACTGAGTTCGTCATCAGCAGCGCCGTGATGCGCGGTACCTATCACCAATTTCTCTCCATGCAGCAGGTAAGCGCCGACTGCGATGGCAATCCCGTGTACGGAGCAACTGGAGCCGGACGCGAGAGCCAAGCGGTGCTCACGAGTGCGGGCGTGCGCCAGCGCCTCAACTCCGGCAGCGAGATTAGCCTGGACGCCCTCTACCTTAGCGGGCGCGATCTGGTGCGTGACAGGCCCGAGGGAGCGCCCGCCGAGAATCCCGTGCTCCCCATTCGCCTCGCTGGATATGGAGGTGCCTTCACGTTCGAGAGCGACTCCGCGAGGCTACGGTTGATCATGTTGGGGGGCACGCTGAGTCGCGCGGGGATTCACTCGCGCGGACCTGCCGTGGGTGCCAATGCGCGCTTCATCCGCAATGGCTTGTACGTAGAAGCCAATTACACCGAGCGCGATTTCTTCGCGACGCTCGGCGACTTTTCTTACGTGGGCCTTGGGTATCAGACGCGCCGCCGCGGTATCCGCGGAATGATTGGCACAGGACAAGGCGCGGCCGTCGACTTTACCATCCCGATCCAGAACTGGGAAGCCGAGGTTAAGTACCGCAGTGCCAAGACGACGAAGCTCGGACTCTCACCCGGCAACGGCCTGAGTGTCGGGTTGCGTACCGCAATCCGCATACGGTGACACGAGCGCACGACATCGATCCCGCTTCTCTCAACTCCCCGCACGCTGCTCCGGATGCAATCGCCCGAGCCG
>JAYTDH010000027.1:0-5069 GCA_043736095.1 Gemmatimonas sp. | reverse complement strand
TGCACCGCGTCTCGCCGCCCGCACGGTGCGCGTGCTACCGACGACGAGGACATAGAGCAAGCCGAGCAGTCCGAGTGCTGCACTGATCCAGTAGGCGACAACTCGTGCGAAGTTGACGCGCTCCCATGTGCGTTGCCCATCGGTGATGAGTCGCGTGCCATTCGCCGCGACCGCCAAAAGATGCGAGGCTTCGAGTCGACCCTCCGCGCGGAAGCGTGCGCCCCCCACGGGGACGAGTGCGCGACGCGTTCCTTGCATTGGCTCGAGCGTAAGCGTCGTACCATCCCAGCGCACGCGGGTCACGCCGGTGAGTTCGTCGAGGTAGGCGAACTGACGGAAGCGAACCGGACGCACGAGGTAGCGTCCTGTCCAAGCGGCGACGTCCACACTCGGCGCGGTGATTGGCAGCGGCGCACGCGGTGGGAGGAGGAGTGCACGCGTCAGGAGTGCGTCAACACGATCGAACGGGGCACCCTCGGGGTCGGAGTTGAACGCGACGAAGTAGGCGCGTTGCGCATCCCGATACACGCAGAGCGCGGCCCGAAACGTCCCGATGCTTCCAAGATGGCAGTTGCCGACGGCGCCATCACGATCGCGCCGCGCGAGTCCGAGTGCGTATCCCATTTCGAGCCCGCCGAGTGCCGCCTCGGTCCCGCGCGGTACGGCCATCGCGCGAAGCAGCGCGCTGTCCACCAGCACGAGCCCATTCACCACGCCGTTGCTCATCAAGAACTGCGCGAAGCGCGCCATATCTGCGGCGGAGGTGGTGAACTGCCCCGCAGGGCGCAGTGGCAGAGCGATGGCCGCACTGGTGGTCTGCGGATCGAAGTGCCCCATCGAGAGCGTGGTATCCGCTGCGGCGCCCTCCTGGGTGACGAACCGTGCGGTACTCTGCGTCATGCCAAGTGGCGCGAGCAGCGCGGAGTCCACGAAGCTCTCATACCGAGTGCCGGTGACCGCCTCGACCATCATGCCGAGGATCAGGTACCCGGTGTTCGAGTAGGAGAATCGTGCGCCCGGTTGCGTGCGCACGCGCAGGCGCTGCCCGGGATGCGCGACGCCAGTGGCGAGCGGTGCGTCGGGGTCGCCGCGCAGTGTAAAGACCTGCCACATGCGCGCATCGTCGAGGCCAGCGGTGTGATCGAGCAGGTGCCGTACGGTAACAGGCGACCCGGGGAGATAGGGATTCTCGAGTGGCAACTCCGGGAGGTACCGCGTGATTGGTGCATCGAGCGCAACGGTTCCCTCCGTCACGAGGCGCAACACGCTCGTCGCGAGAAATGTCTTCGCGACGGAGCCGAGCTGCACGCGATCCGTTGGTCGTAGCGCGGTACCAGTGCGAACATCGCGCGTCCCGACGGCGCCGAGTTCGACAGTATCGCCGCGCACGAGTGCAAAGGTCGCGCCGACGAGTTGTGCATCCGCAACCGCCGCGGCAATCGCCTGTACGAGCGAGTCGGGGGCGAGGCGCACCGTCGGAGCTCCCTGCGCGAACAGCGCCCGTGGCGCGAGAAACGCAGTGCCGAGCGCAGTGCCGAGCGCGGTGCCGAGCGCAGGACACAGCGTCATCACGAGCATCGCGGAGGTCACGCCGCGAAGGAATGGCTGCACGACCTCGCGGATCGTCCGCCACGCGCGCCCGACGACGAATCCCGCCGCCGCCGCGTATTCCTCAAGGCTCGGCTGTGCCTCCTCGCCCAACGAGCGCAGAATCCGCGAGCGCATGCGCATGACCAACGGCGTGCCCACCTGGATTGCATTGAAGTACGGGTCGTAGCGCGTGCCGATTCCCTCAATCAGTGCCGCAGTGCGGGCGAAGTACACGAGGTCGCGCGGCAAGATGACGGGGAAGTCGTAGAGCGACGCCATCACGCGGTCGGCAAGCATCGTCTCAAGTCGCTGCTGCGTGGTAGAGCGCGTCACGCTCATGGTCACGAGGAGCTCGGCGAGTCGTGTGATGTCGGCTTCGTCGGCACCCGGCGCAATCAGCCCAAGCGCGCGGAAGCCATCGGCGACGGCCGCGGGGTCGCGACGGATGGACGCGAACACGGTGCGGATGAGCGCGAGGCGTGTCGACTGCGGCACGCGGACCATCATGCCGAAGTCGAGGAGCACGAGCCGAGCATCGTCGGTCCAGAGGAGATTGCCCGAGTGCGGATCGGCGTGGAAGAGCCCATCCACAAGCATCATCTGCACGTAGACTTCCATCACGATGCCAGCGAGTCGCGCCGCATCTACTGAGCCCATCGGGAGGCGATCAACGCGCTTCCCTTCGATGAACTCCATCACGAGGACGCGCTGCCGCGTGAGCTCGTGCATGATCACCGGGATCACGACGCGCGGATTTCCCGCGAAGTTCGTGCGGACTTCTGTCGCGTACTCGGCTTCAAGACGGAAATCCATTTCTTCGCTGATGCGAAGTGCGAATTCCTCGACGAGCGACTGGAAGCCGAGCACGTGCGGTGCGGGCCACCGGCGCGCGGCCCAGGCGGTGATGGCACGCGCACTTGCGAGGTCGCGCTCCACCATCTGCTCGACACCAGGGCGCAGCACCTTCACGGCGACGTCTTGTCCGCGCCACCGTGCCCGATGGACCTGACCAAGCGAGGCCGCCGCGACCGGCGTCCGATCGATTGTCTCGAACAGTTGCTGCGGCTCGAGCGAGTACGCCGCGCGGAGTTCGCGTTCGATTGCGTCCCACGACACCGGCGGCACCTGATCGGTGAGCGTGCCGAGCGCCGAGAGGTAGGGCTCGGGAATCAGATCGGCGCGCGCGGCGAACACCTGCGCGAGTTTGACGAACGTCGGGCCAAGTTGCGCGATGCGCGCGACGAAGGCATTCGCGCGCCGTCGATGGAACTCCGGAGCGCGCGTGAGTGGCGCGCCAAACCAGAGCCATCGGCGCTGGTCGCGCAGAAGCGAAACGACAAAGGGCCCGAGGGCGAGAACGATGCGGAGCGTGTGCACGATATGGAGGCTATGCATTCAACGTATCAGGAGGGCAATCGGTGTCGGGCGCGCGGGCGCCTGAACCCGGACTACCAGCGCAGCAGGCTCGCCGGACCAGTCTCGAGGCGGGCACGGGAGACATCGCGCGGCTCCGGCGCCCGCACCAGAGTGCGGTCTGTCGCACTGAACCGGATGACCCACAACGGATCGCCGGGCCCACGCACCAGAGGAATCCCGAAGTCCACGCGATACAGGCGCTTGCCCCCCGAGGGATACGCGGCCATCAGCGAGACGCCGGTGGACGCCATCAGCGGACCCGTGTTGCCGTAGGGGACATCGCCGCGCCAGATGCGCCCGACGTCAACGAACGATCCAACGGCGAGGTCGGCCCAGAAGCGCTCATTGGTCACGAGGCGGCGATCCTCGAGGCGCGCCGTGACGCGTCGTCCCCCGGCGCGAGTCGACTTCGCATAGCCGATCAGTCCGCCATCGTCATCGGCCATGCTTAGCTGAAAGGGGAGACCGACGCCGTGAATCCCTGATGCAGAGACAGTGAGCTGCCGCGTGCGCTTTGCGTCGGGATGCGTGTAGAACGCGGCGCGCGCGCTGCCGACGGCCGCCGTCCAACGATTTCCGCTCACGAGACTTCCCGTGCGTCCTTCGAAGCGCACGCGGAGCCACCGGAGCGTCGTCGTGTTCGCATGCCCAGCGTACAACGTGGCGCCGACAAACTCATTGCGTTCCGCCGCGGTGGTGCCGATGCTCGGCCCACCCATCAGCGTCAGCTCAACACCCGAAGCGACGTCCTGCTGCGCGCGGAGTGCGTCGAAGCGCGTGACGGTGCGGAAGCGGAGCGCGCGAACGGCCGCGATACCGGCCACATGGTTGGAGCGATACGTCGGATAGCGGCCGACGAGCGCCGAGTCCGCGATGCTGAGCAGTCCGTCATCGGTGACCTGCACCAAGCTTGCATCGGTCTTGGCGAACGCACCGCCGACGAACACGCCCGCGAGCCCAATCACGCGGCCGTGCCGCGCCGTTCCAATCCGCCGAAGCAATCCAGCCTGGTACGTGCTGTGCTCCGTGCGCGCCGCGGCGGTCTCGGCGTTGCCGCGGAGGAGCGGCTGGTAGTCGATATCGGTGCCCACATTAGCGATGAACGCATAGCGCTGCTCATCCACTAACAGTGGCTGCAGCAGGGAGAGCCGCGCTCCCCCGCCGAGTGGATTCTGCGCGGCGGCAACGGTGAGAATCGCCGGACGCCCGAGAAAGCCGGGCTGTGCGACCGAGACGCCGACGCCGTCCCGATACGCCCCGCCGCGTTCGAGCGAGCCAATTACCGTGGTGCCGTGTCCACGCGCGTCGAGCGTGCCGAGCCGAACCTCGGACAGCGTGAGCCCACGCAGCCCGCCGCCGATGACGAGCTCAAACTCATTGACGACGTCCACGCGGATGCGGACCCTCCGAGGGCCGTCGGCGATGGGCGTGACGGCCGCCGAGGCGATGAAGCGTTGCGCGCGGAGCATGCGCTCCGAGTCCGCACGATCCTGTTCGTTGCAGGGGTGGCCGACCTGTAGGCGCAGATAGGCGCGCACGACTTCGGTGTCGGAGTCGAGGCGCTGGCCACGCTGCGAGGAATCAGAGGCGGCATTGCCCGCCGCCTCCGCGCGCGCGGTGGCCGAGCGGCGCGATGGCGCGTACCGATAGATGTCGATGCGGGTGATCGTCTCGCCCGCGCAGGCGATGGCGGGCAACAGGAACGCGGGCTCGACATAGGGGGCAGGGACGTCAATCACGACGCGTGTAGTCTGGGCGGCGCGCGGGGTGTGAGCAAGACTCTACGGGTGGCGAACCGCGGAATCTCGCCGATATTCACGTAGTGGAACCTTCCCGCGCGCATCTCTCGGCTCCTCGTGCGGAGCCCCGTGGTCTTTTTTCGTCGGACGCTTTTGCGACCGTGCGCGCGCACTTTGCGGCACGACCCGATCTTCTTCCCACGCCGCTGCACAAGGCCAAGTCGCTCGCGCGGTCCCTTGGCCTCAAAAATCTCTGGTTGAAGGACGAGACTGATCGGTTTCAGTTGCCCGCCTTTAAGGGTCTTGGTGCCGGCTTCGCCATCG
>JAYTDH010000026.1:0-1527 GCA_043736095.1 Gemmatimonas sp. | reverse complement strand
CCAAGTCACGTAGCCAGGTCGAACCACCCGAATGACATGCGAGCCTGCCGTGAGGTCGACGTTGGCGCGCGGAGTGTTGCCGACGGCTGCACCGTCGATCGAGACTTGGCCCCACGGCGCGGAGTTGATGAAGAGCTTGGCGCCGCTGGTAGCGATGGGTGCCGCCGTCGTTGGTGCGTCGGCAGCGGCTCGCGGGGCAGTCGGCCGCGCACTCGGCGATGCACTCGGCGATGCACTCGGCGATGCCGTAGTGGCGGTCCCAGGCGCGCGGGACGTCGCGACGCGCGGTTCCGTGCGCGACGCACTGGTCGCCGTGGACGCAGCGCCGCCCGGGATATTCGGTGAAGCGGGGCTCGTCCGCACCGAGGGAACGCGGGTCGGCGGGGGCCGGAAGATCGACCTGATGGTCGGCATCGCTACGAGGAGTCCCACGATGGCGATGACCCCGAGGCCGATCTGCAACGATCTGATCAGGGTGCGCCGAGGATCCGGGGCGCTCTCCCAGTCGCGGATCATCACGACTTCCTGTGTGAGGCGGGCTGACGCGCGCGCTTTCACGGCTGCTGAAGCGGGTGGAGTGTTCCGTGCGCTGTTCGGCACCGACAGGCCGATCGGCGTGGACCGTGCGACGGGCGCGG
Source organism: Gemmatimonas sp. (assembly GCA_043736095.1). Taxonomy (GTDB): domain Bacteria; phylum Gemmatimonadota; class Gemmatimonadetes; order Gemmatimonadales; family Gemmatimonadaceae; genus Pseudogemmatithrix. The sequence continues at coordinate 889 of JAYTDH010000026.1, read as the reverse complement.
ACGACCGCGGGGGTGTGGGCCGCGCGCTTGGCGCGGGGACCGCCGCCTGAATAGTCGGCGTGAGCGGCGCGCGCGGCGCCACGTCCTCCTCGAGCGCCCAAAGGAAGTCCGAGCACGAGGGGAAGCGGCGCGTCGGGTCCTCGTTGAGTGCACGCTCGATCGCGAGGACGAGGCGGGGCGGAATGTCGGCGCGGAGATGCGCCGCGGCATCATTGGAGCTCCCCGGCGTGGCACTTGTGAGACACTCGAAGGCCAGCGCTCCGAGGGCGTACTGATCGGCCGCAGGGAGTCGCTCGCCTCGGCTCTGTTCCTCTGGAGCGACCCACGAGGGGCGCGGGGCTGGTGTGCTCCCAGGAAGCGGAACGGAAGGCGGCGCCGGCCGAGTGAGACTGACGTCGACCAAACGCACCCACCCGCCCTGGTCGACGAGCACATTGGACGCATTCAGAGCGCCGTGCACGAGTGCGCGGCGATGGAGATACTCGAGTGCCCCCGCCACCTGCGTGAGAAGCCTGCGGGTAGCGCGCAGATCCATCGGACCGTTCTCGAGGAGCCGTTCGGCCAGTGAGATCGCCCCATGGTCCTCGGTGGCGAACCAGAAGATGCTGTCGGTGCTTCCGTAGCGGAGAACGCGTGTGAGGTTGGGATGATCGAAGCCTGCGAGCGCGGTCATCGTCAGGCGGAACCATTCCTCGGCGTCACGATCGGCGCTGCGGCGGACGATCACCTTGAGGATGAGCGCGCGGCCGGTGCTTTTCTCCACGACCCGCTGGACGGTGGTGCCATCGCGTCGTCCGACCAGGCCTTTGAACTCGAACTCGTGCTCGATCTGCCGTCGTGCGAGTTCCGCCACGGCGTCCACACTCTCGACGACCACCGAGGCGGCCGG
>JAYTDH010000025.1:0-4948 GCA_043736095.1 Gemmatimonas sp. | reverse complement strand
CGCGCGAACATCGACGCATAGCCCTTGGCCTGCTCCACCGGTGCGAACGGATGCAACCCGCCCACTTCGCGCCAGGTTACCGGGAACATCTCGGCGCTCGCGTTGAGCTTCATCGTGCAACTGCCGAGCGGAATCATCGAGTGCGTGAGCGAGAGATCGCGCGACTCAAGCCTCCGCATATAGCGCAGCATTTCCGTCTCGCTGTGGTAGAGCGAGAAGGTCGGGTGCGAGAGGAACTCGCTGCGGCGCGCGAAGCGCTCGTCGTAGCGGGCGTCCACATGCTTCGCGAGGGCCTCGAGGTCGAGTCCGTGCGACTGCCCCGCGTTGAACGCCGAGAGCAGATCGCTCAGGTCTTCGACGGTCGTGTTCTCTCCCATCGAGACGCCGAGCGTCTTGCGATCGACGATGCGGAGATTGATGCCGAGCTTGCCCGCGGCCTTCACGATCTTGCGGAGGTTGCCCCCGACCGGCACGGTGACCGTATCGAAGAACACGCCAGCCACTGGCTCCATCCCGAGCTTCCGTACGCCCGCCGCAAACACCTCCGCGCGATGATGCACGCGTGTCGCAATGCGCTTCAATCCCTCCGGACCGTGCCACACGGCGTACATCCCAGCGATCACCGAGAGGAGCACCTGCGCGGTGCACACATTCGACGTCGCCTTCTCGCGACGGATATGCTGTTCGCGTGTCTGCAGGGCCATGCGGAGTGCCGGCTTGCCAGACGAATCGCGCGACACGCCAATGATGCGCCCCGGGATCTGTCGCTTGAACTCATCCTTGGTGGAGAAGAACGCCGCGTGCGGGCCGCCGTACCCGAACGGCACACCGAAGCGCTGTGAGTTGCCCACCACCACATCAGCGCCCCACTCGCCCGGCGGCGTAAGCAACGTGAGCGCGAGCAGGTCGGAGGCGACAATAACGAGACCACCCGCAGCGTGCACGCGATCGCAGAGCGCGCGATAGTCCTCGACAGTCCCCGTGGTGTTCGGATACTGAAGCAACACGCCCGCGGTGCTCTTGTTCGGCTTCATCTTGTCGACGGCGACGAGCTTCACCGTCACGCCGCGTGCCTCAGCGCGCGCCGTCACGACCTCAATCGTCTGCGGATGACAATCCTTGGCAATCAAGAACGTGTCGCGTCCATCCTTGCCGACGATCCCGTGGATCATCGTGACCGCTTCGGCCGCCGCCGTGCCTTCGTCGAGCAGCGACGCATTCGCGATCGGCAGCCCCGTGAGATCCGTCACCACCGTCTGGTAGTTGAGCAGCGCCTCAAGACGTCCCTGCGCAATCTCCGCCTGATATGGCGTGTAGGCGGTGTACCAGCCCGGATTCTCCAGAATATTGCGCTGAATCACCGCCGGCGTGTGCGTGTCGGAGTACCCCATGCCGATGAACGAGCGGCGCACTTCGTTCGCGCTCATCTCGGCCCGGAAGTTGGCCAACGCTTCCTGCTCGGACTTGGCACCGGGCAGCGCGAGGCCGCGCTTGAATCGGATGTTGTCGGGAACGGTCGCCTCGATAAACGCCTCGAGCGACGGGTAGCCGAGCGCCGCGAGCATCTCCGCAGTCTCACCGGCGGCAGGGCCGATGTGGCGGTAGATGAAATTATCGGGCGCGGGATGCGCGGACGGAGCAGCAGTCACTGGGGGGACTCCTCAGGGGCCATCGGCCCCGGGTCACCGGAAGAGGAACAGCGGGATGAGAGCGGCCGGCTGGAGGTCGGCGCCGAGCGAGAAAGTTAGTCGGTCGGCGGCCACGTTGCGTAGATTGGACTTGTCGACCATTCGGACGAGTTCCCTCATCCTTCAGCCTCGATCACGACCATGAGCTCCGCCAGAATCGAAGTCGCCCGCTCAGGTGTCAGCCTCGGCTCCGCGCTCGCCATCGCGATCTCGTGGAGCGTCAACAAGTCTGTGCTGTGGGCCATCCTGCACGGCCTGCTCAGCTGGATCTATGTCATCTATTACGTAATCGTCCGCTGAGCATGCTCGCGGCGCGCTGGCGCCTGCTCGATTCCGGCGCCGCCGACGGCGCCACGAACATGGCCACCGATCACGCCCTGCTCGATCGCGCCGCGACGAGCAACGAGGCCGTCCTGCGCATCTACTCATGGTCGCGCCCAACCCTCTCGTTTGGACTGCACGAGAAGGCGCGCATCGGCCAGCCGGCGCTCAGTACGCACGGGGTGGACGTCGTGCGGCGCCCCACCGGTGGTCGGGCGCTCTTGCACCACCGCGAAGTCACCTACAGCGTGACCGCGCCGCTCCCTGCCGCCGCCACGCCTGTCGGCCTCGGCGAGAGCTACCGCGTGATCAATGCCATCCTGCGCGATGCCCTCGCGCGGCTCGGCGTCCAGGCCGACGAAGCGCCGCGCCGCGGACGTGCGAGTAGTCCCGACGGCGCGCCCTGCTTTGCCGAGCCCAACGTGGGCGAGTTGGTGGTGAATGGGCGCAAACTCGTGGGGAGCGCGCAACGCCGCGACGAGCGTGCGCTCCTTCAGCACGGCTCGATTCTTCTCGGCGACGACCAAGCGATGATCGCGGTACTCCGCGGCGACGACGCGCCACTCGCGCTCAGCGTCCCCATCGTCCCCAGCGTCCCCAGCGTCCCCAGCGCCGCGACGCTCAATGACGCACTGGGGCGCGAAGTCGTCTATTCCGAGGTGCGCGATGCACTTGTCGCGGCACTCGTCGCGGCACTCGTCGCGGCACTCGGCGCGGTACCTGGCGCGGTACCTGGCGCGGCCGCGGCCGCACCGATTGCCTTGTTGAGCCCCGACACGCTCGCGCCGGGCATTGCAGCGCACCTCACGCAGTATCGTTCGTCCGAGTGGACGTGGCGACGCTAGTCGCCTAACGTTCGCGCGTCTTCGCCTCCTTCCCCGAGTCTCGCGATGCGTTGTGCTTTCGTTGTCCCGTTCGCGTTCCTCGTGGCGTGTGGCGGCACAGATGATGGCCGGGGTCCCGTTGGCGGCACCGTCATCATTGCGGCGCCGGCCGATGCCGATGCAATGCTCCCGCCGCTCGTGCGTACCTCGCAGGGGCGCCTTGCGTCGGAACTGCTTTTTGATCGCCTCGTGGAGATTGGACCGTCGCTGAACACAATCGGCGATCGCGACTTCCAGCCGCGCCTTGCAGAAAAGTGGACGTGGAGCGCTGACTCGCTTGCGATCACCTTCACCCTCGCCAAGAACGCGAAGTGGCACGATGGCGCGCCGGTCACCGCGGCGGATGTGCAGGCGGGATATCGGGCGATCATGGACTCGACCAATGGCTCGAGTCTGATTGCCGACCTCGCCGACGTTGGTGGGATCGTCAGCAATGCCGATGGCACCGTGACGATTCAGTTCGTGCGTCGCGCGCCAGAACAGTTCTTCGCCGCGTCCGTCATCTTTCCGCTTCCCGCGCATCTGATGCCGACCGATTCCGGCGCGACGCTCGCGACGAGTGCCCTCGCGCGGAACCCCGTGGGCAGTGGACCCTTCAAGTTCGTGAAGTGGGAGCCACTCGCGCGCTTCGAGTTCGCTGCCGTGGAGGATTACTATCGCGGACGTCCGCGGCTCGATCGCGTCGTCGTCACGATTACGCCAGAACCGGCCACCGGATTGGCGCGGCTCTGGGCCGAGGAAGCCGACGTCTGGGAGTACCTGCCGGCGGGTGATCTCGCCGAGGCGCAGCGCCACGCGCACGTGCGCCTCGTGAGTAGCAACGCGTTCGATTATTCGTTTGTCGCCTTCAACTTCCGCGATTCGCGCGATCGTGAGAAGCCGCATCCTCTCTTCGCCGACGCGGCCATGCGCCACGCGGTCAGCATGGCGGTGGATCGCGCGGCTGTGGTGCAGGCGATTTTCGACACCCTCGCGTTCCCGATCAAGGGCCCGTTCGTGCGGGCGCAGTTCACCGCGGACTCCACCATCCGCGCGCTTCCCTTTGATCGCACCGCTGCCGCGGCCATCTTCGATTCACTTGGGTGGCGCGTAAGTCCTGCGGATGGCATCCGTCGTCGCAACGGAAAGGCACTCACTTTCACGGCGCTGATCCCCGGATCGAGCCGCAATCGCGAGCGCGCGTCAGTCTTGATCCAAGAACAACTGCGGCAGATCGGCGTGGCGATGGAGATTGAGCGCGCCGAAAATCGGACCTTCACGCAGAAGCGCCAAGATGGCCAGTTCGACATCGTGTTCGGCGGTTGGCTCTCCACCCCGAGCCCGCGAGGAATTCGCAGCACGTGGGGCTCGTTTGGCGAGGGCGGGTGGGGCGCACAGAACGATGGTCGGTACTCCAATCCCGCCTTCGACGCGGCCGTGCAGTCGGGGCTGACCGCGCTTGCGCCCGACGCGGCGCGCGCGCACTTCCGCATCGCATATCAGCAGATCGTGGATGACGCCGCCGCACTCTTTCTTTATGAACCGCGCATCATTGCCGTCGTGCACAAGCGATTCCGCATCCCCGCGTGGCGCCCTGATGGCTGGTGGCGCTCGCTCGCCGAATGGTCGGTTGAGCCCGCGGAGCGTCTGCCCCGCGACGCTCGCCCCACGGCGAACTGAGCGAGGGGGCGCGTGACACGCGTCCTGCTCCTCCGCCTCGCGCAGGCGACGCTCGTCGTCGGGCTCGTCGTCACGGCCTGCTTCGCCCTCATCCGACTTGCGCCGGGGGATCCATTTTTTGCCGCGCTCGAGCAGCCCGATGTCCCGGTGGAGGCCGCGGCGCGCATGCGCGAGCAGTTCGGATATGACCGCCCCGTGCTCGAGCAGTACACCCGCTTCGTGCGCGGCGTGATGCGCGGCGACCTCGGCTGGTCGCACTCCCGCGCGCGACCGGTGCGTGAGGTGCTCGTTGAGGTCGTGCCCAACACGGTGCTTCTGATGGGCACGGCTCTGCTCATCGGGCTCGCACTCGGCATCGGCGTGGGCGCCTGGCAAGGGTGGCGCGCCGGCTCGCCG
>JAYTDH010000024.1:0-12425 GCA_043736095.1 Gemmatimonas sp. | reverse complement strand
GATATCGTCTTCTTCGTCTTCTTGCCGCCAATCCTCTGGGCTGCCGCGTTCTTCACGAGTCTGCGCGAGTTTCGTGCGAACCTGCGCCCGATCTCGTTTCTCGCAATTGGGCTCGTCATCGTCACGACCCTCGCCATAGCGGTCGTCGCGCGAATGCTGATTCCGGGATTGCCGTGGGCCGTGGCCGTCGCGCTCGGGGCGATCATCTCTCCGCCTGATGCCGTCGCCGCGACGGCCATCGTGAGCCGGCTCCCCGTACCGCGCCGCGTCATTGTGATTCTCGAGGGCGAGTCGCTGGTCAATGATGCCTCGGCGCTCGTGCTGTATCGCACCGCCGTGGCAGCCGCGGTCACGGGCGCCTTCAGCTGGGGCGAGTCGGTCGTGCGGTTCTTCATTGACGCCGGCGTCGGGTCGATGATTGGGCTCTTGGTGGGGTGGGTGATCATCGCCGCCGTCAAGCGCACGCGCGACCCGCTCGCCGAGGTCCTTGCCACGCTCGCCGGCCCGTATCTCGCGTGGGTTGCCGCCGAGACGGTGCACGTGTCGGCGGTGCTCGCCTGCGTCGCCGGCGGGCTCTACACGCGGCAACATCTCTCCACCGTCGTGTCCCCGGTGTCGCGCATCCAAGCGCGCGCGGTGTGGGACCTCTTCGTTTTCGTCCTCAACGCGCTGATCTTCCTGATTCTCGGCGCACAGTTCGGTGGCCTCATCGCGGCAGTGCCGCCGGAGTCTCTGCGTTCGATTGCCATCACGGGGCTCGTGCTCACTGCGGTCGCGGTGGTGGTCCGGCTGATCTGGGTTCCTGTGGCTACGTGGGGACCACGCTGGTTGAGTGCCGAAGTGCGCCGCACCGAGCCGGTGCCCCGTCCGCGTGCGGTCGCACTCGTGGCGTGGACGTCGATGCGTGGCATCGTCTCGCTGGCGACGGCCTTCGCGCTCCCGCTTGCACTCAGCGATGGGACACCATTCCCGTTCCGCAGCGAGCTCATCCTCATCACGATGGTGGTGATCCTGATGACGCTCGTCGTGCAGGGATTCACGCTCGCGCCGCTCGTCTCGTGGATGCAGTTCGCACCGGAACACGAGCATCGCAATGAGGAGCGCATCGCCCGCCGCGAGATGGCCCGCCGCGCGGCTGAGGCGTTGGAGGACCAGGCCCGAGAGAAGGGCGTGGATCGTGCCGACGTGGATTGGCTCCGCACGGAGCTCAAGGAGCGCAATCGCGAGTCTGATCGTGCGGGCGGTTCAGCAGAGGGCCGGCGCCAGCTCCGGCTCCATATGATCGGTGCGCAGCGCCGGATGCTCGTGCGCTTGCGCAACGAAGGGGCCATCTCAGACGAAGTGCTGTCGACGATTGAGCGCGAGCTGGACTTTGACGCGATCCGCGTCGGCGGTGGCGAGGAGCGCTAGCGGGCCGCTTCCTGTGCGGCGGGGACCGATGTTGCACCTTCCGCGAGCGGCTCGGTACGACTCAGCCGCTCCACATCGATTGCCACGCGCCCGTCGGTGGCGCTAGTGAAGATGCTTGCGAACTTCACATCCCAACGCACTTCGTCCCAGGTGTACGACGTGCGCGAGCGGACGTGCGTCGAGAACGTCTCCTCGTGCGCGATGATCGAAATGATGATCTCGGCCTCGGACTCGCGGAGCTGCTCCGGCGTGAAACCGCGGAGCGGGCTCTTCTCGTCGATCGGGTGCACGACCGTCCAGTGCAAATTGAACAGCTCGATCGTATCGCGTTCGAGCTCGAGCTGCCGGAAGTCGCGCTCACGCACGCCGTTGGTGGTCTCGAACCAGGTGAAAATCACCCGGGCGCGCACGTCGCTCAGCTGGCCTGGACGCGCATTCACCATCCGGAACATGAGGGCGCGGCCCCCTTCGTACGGCGCGACAATCGCTGATTCGCTGAACTGGAGCACCATGCGCGGGCGCATGAGACGCGCGATGATGAGTCCGGCGGACGTGATCATGAAGAGGATGCCGACGATCGATTCGGCGATCACCAGCCAACCGGCCGTCTCGCCGACGGCGAACAGCGGCGCACTCCCGGAGGTGGTGAACACGCCCACGCTGAATCGGAGTGCCAGCAGGAAAGGGTCGGCGACGCCGAGCCCCTCGCCCCCCGCAATCGCCTGCGGCCCGAGCGAGCGATAGGCGACGGCAAAGACGCCGTTGATGAGCAGCAGAATCCCCACGAACCACGAGAGGAACTGCGGCCAGCGCGCGGCGAGGGCGGTGAGATAGAAGTGCTCGGCGCGCTGCGCACCGAGCCCGAACTTGTGCGACGACGGCTCGCCATCGCGGCCGATGAAGCGCCCGCGCACGGCGTTGGCGACGACGCGGCCCAAGCCGAGGTCGACGGCCTCGGGTTCGCGTTCGGGATCCGGCGGAGTTGCGGTCATCACGTAGAGTAAGGAGGCGTCACTGACGATTGCAATGCGGTGCGTCGGTGACGGGTCGGGCCTCCCCTCACGAATCGGCGGGGTTCCCCGCCTTGCCCGGTCACGCGTCCTGCGCCAATCTACGTCTAGACCTTCCGGGAGCAGAATAGAAATGGCGGTGACTGACGTCTCAGACCCACGCTACTACCACAAAGTGGTGGATTGCCAGTGGGCGTGTCCGGCACACACAAACGTGCCTGGCTACCTGCGCCTTATCGCGCTCGGCCGTTTCGACGATTCGTATATGCTCAACCGCGAATCCAATGTCTTTCCGGGGATCCTCGGGCGGACGTGCGACCGCCCCTGCGAACCCGCGTGCCGACGTGGGCGGGTCGACGAGAAGCCGGTGGCGATCTGTCGCCTGAAGCGTGTGGCGGCGGACAATCGCGGCGACATCACCGCGCGGCTCCCTAAAGCACCGGAGCAGAAGAACGGCAAACGCGTCGCGTTGATCGGCGCGGGACCTTCTTCGCTGACCGTCGCCAATGATCTGCTTCCGCTCGGGTACGAGGTGACGATCATCGAGCAGCATCAGCAGCCGGGCGGCTTGATGCGGATCAATATCCCCGCATTCCGCCTCCCCGCGCAGGTGCTCGATGACGAGTGCGGCTACGTCATCGATATGGGCGCGACGATGCGCTACGGCACGCGCGTGGAGAGCTTGCGTGCGCTGCTCGACGAGGGCTTTGATGCCGTCTACGTCGGTAGTGGCGCTCCGAAGGCGAAGGAGCTCGAGATTCCCGGCCGATGGGACGCTCCTTCACAGATTCACCTCGGCATCGAGTGGCTGGCGAACATTCATTTCGGACACACCGAGCGCATTGGCCCGCGCGTGCTGATTATCGGCGTCGGGAATACCGCGATGGATTGCTGCCGCACGGCGAAGCGGGTTGGCGCCTCGGATGTCAAAGTCATTGCGCGGCGGAGTCGCAAATACTTCAAGGCCTCGCCGTGGGAACTCGAGGACGCGGAAGAAGAGACCGTCGAGATCGTCGAGAATCACGCGCCCAAGCGATTCGTGACGGAGAATGGCCGCCTGGTGGGAATGGAGTTCGAGCAGCTGGCATGGAGCAGCGACGCCGCCGGCAAGCAGACGAGCGTGGTGACAGGCATCGTCATCATCCCGTGCGACGAGGTGATTCTCGCCATCGGGCAGGATAATGCGTTCCCGTGGATCGAACGCGATCTCGGCGTCGAGTTCGACCCGAAGTGGGATATGCCCGTCGTCAACAAGGAGACGCATCAAAGCACGCGCGCCAACGTCTTCTTCGGCGGCGATGCGGCGTGGGGCCCAGAGAACATCATCTGGGCCGTGGCCCACGGACACGCGGCCGCGATCTCCATCCATCTCCAGTGCCAAGGGAAGCCGGTCAGTGAGCGCCCGCCCGAGGGGATGACGCTCTCCAGTGCCAAAGTCGGGATGCACAGTTGGGCCTACGCGAATGACTACGATCCGTCGAAGCGCGCCACAATGCAGCACGAGGAACTCACCAAGCGCTTTAGTGCCATTGGGGTGGAGGTGGAGCTTGGATTCACCGCCGAACAAGCGGCGGACGAAGTTGCCCGTTGCCTCAACTGTGACGTGCAAACGCACTTCACCGCGCCGCTGTGCATCGAGTGCGATGCTTGCGTGGATGTCTGCCCAACGAGTTGTCTCACGATTACCACGAACGGCACATCGGAAGCAGAGCTTCGCACGCGCCTCTCGGCCCCTGCGGTGAATCCCGAGCAAGAGATCTATCTCTCTGATGCATTGCCGCAGACGAAGCGCATTATGGTGAAAGACGAGGACGTCTGCTTGCATTGCGGACTCTGCGCGGAGCGCTGCCCCACCGCCGCGTGGGATATGCGAACCTTTGATATTCTCCTTCCCTATGCGACCCGCATGTCCGTATTGGCAGCGTCAGGAGCCGCGTCATGAAGAGCACTGTGAAGAGCACTGTGAGCAGCATTGCCAGCAGCGTCCGCAGCGGCGTGAACGATTTCGCATTCAAGATCGGCACCGTAAACGGCACCGGCTCGGCGAGCGCCAACAGCCTGCTGATGCAGGCCATTTTCCGGATGGGGATTCCCGTGACGGGAAAGAACATCTTCCCCTCCAACATTCAGGGTCTTCCCACCTGGTATGAGGTCCGCGTCAGCAAGCAGGGGTACACGGCTCGTCCCGCCGCGGTGGACCTCGTGGTCGCACTCAATCCCGCGACATACGCGAAGGATGTCGCGACGGTGCGCCACGGAGGATTCCTCGTGTACGACTCCTCCTGGCCGCTTGATCCCGATCTCGTCCGGGAGGGCATCACGATTCTTGGGGTTCCGTTTGGACGCATCTGTGTGGAAGCCTTCGAGAAGGATCGCGACCGGACGCTCCTCCGCAATATCGTGTACGCCGGATCACTTGCGGCACTTCTTGATATCGACATGACGATTGTGGAGGCGATGCTGAACGAGAAGTTCGGCAAGAAGCAACGGCTTCTCGAGGCCAACCAGCGCGCGATCCGCCTTGGGTACGACTATGCGAAAGCGAACTTCACCTGCCCGCTCCCGTTCCACCTTGCGCCCATGGAAGCAACAGGGGATTCCATTCTGATCGATGGCAATGCCGCCTGCGCGCTCGGCGCGGTGTACGCCGGCGCCACCGTGGGTGCGTGGTATCCGATCACGCCGGCCACCGCCGTGATGGAGAACTTCAAGGCGTTCTGCGAACAGTTCCGCGTCGATCCGGAAACAAAGCTGCATCGCTACGCGATTCTGCAGGCCGAGGACGAACTCGCCGCAGCGGGGATTACTATTGGCGCCGGCTGGGCGGGCGCACGCGCCTTCACGAACACGTCGGGCCCCGGCATCTCGCTGATGCAGGAGTTCATCGGGCTCGCGTACTACACCGATATTCCTGCGGTCTTTATCGACGTCCAGCGCTGCGGTCCGAGCACCGGAATGCCGACACGTACGCAGCAGTCGGATCTCTTTTCGCTCGCGTTTGCCTCACACGGCGACACCAAGCATCTCGTGCTCTTTCCCGGCGACCCGCGCGAGTGCTTCGAGATGACTGTGCAGGCATTTGATATCGCTGAGCATTTCCAGACGCCGACCTTCGTGGCCTCGGATCTCGACATCGGGATGAACGATTGGATGGTCAAGCGATTCGCCTGGGACGAGAGCTATCGTCCGGATCGTGGGAAGGTGCTCGACGCCGACGCGCTCGCGAAGGTACAGAAGTTTGCGAGGTACGTCGATGTGGACGGCGATGGCGTCGCCGCGCGGACACTGCCGGGCGTCGGGGGGAAGGGCGCGTATTTCGTGCGTGGTTCCGGGCACGACAAGAACGCCGCCTACACCGAGGACTCCGATGCGTACCAAGAGGTCATGGAGCGGCTCCGTCGGAAGATTGATGGCGCGGCCGATTCCCTCCCTGCGCCACTGATCGAACGCCAAGGAGCGGCCTCGATCGCCCTGGTGACGATTGGCGGTTGCGCAGCGGCCGTGCGCGAAGCAGCGGACCGTTTGCGGGCCGATGGAATGCACGTGGACGTGATGCGCATTCGCGGCTTCCCGTTCCATTCGCAGGTTCGCCAGTTCTTGGGCAAGCACGAGCATACGTTTGTCATTGAGCAGAATCGCGACGCCCAACTCCGTTCCCTCCTGATGATCGAGCTCGGTATCCCCCGCGATGAGATGATCCCAATCCTCGACTACAGCGGCATGCCGCTCACGGCCGACGCGGTCGTGAACGGCGTGCTCTCGCACATGGCCGGAGTCCCCGCATGACATCGATCGCCAAACCTCCCGTCAGGCATCCGACCGCCCGCACGAACGGACTCGGTCTGACGCTCCGCGATTACGAAGGGACGATGTCCACCCTGTGCGCCGGATGCGGGCACGACTCCGTCACCGCGGCGCTCGTGCAGGCCGCTTGGGAGCTTGAACTGCCGCCGGATCGCGCCGCGAAGATGAGTGGCATCGGTTGCTCGTCAAAGACGACCGCCTACTTCATGAAGCAGTCGCACGGATTTAACTCCGTGCACGGTCGCATGCCCTCGGTGACGAGTGGAGCCAATGCGGCAAACCATGCGCTCACGTACATCGGGATCTCCGGTGACGGCGACTCGCTCTCGATCGGACTCGGGCAACTCGCGCACGTGATTCGCCGCAATGTGAACATGCTCTACGTGATCGAGAACAACGGCGTGTACGGGCTCACCAAGGGCCAGTTCTCGGCTTCAGCCGATGTTGGGTCGAAGAGCAAGAAAGGCGAGGCGAACACCTCAGCGCCGATCGATCCAGTCCTGCTGGCGCTCACGCTCGGTGCCACCTTCGTCGCGCGCTCCTTCTCCGGCGATAAAAAGCAGCTCGTGCCAATCCTCAAGGCGGCGATCTCGCACAAGGGATTCGCACTTGTGGACGTGATCTCGCCTTGCGTGACATTCAATGATCACGAGGGGAGCACCAAAAGCTACGCGTACACGCGTCAGCACGATGTCGAAGCCGTGGCGACCGACTTCGTGCCGCTGCAGCGAGAGATCACCGTGCCCGAGACCGATGAGATTGTGCGCACGGTGGCCCTCCACGACGGGAGCTCGGTGCGGCTCCGGGCGACCTCGGATGACCACGATCCGACCAATCGCGACTCCGCGTACGCGCACGTGCGGGCTTGCCAGCGTCGTGGCGAGGTGGCAACGGGGTTGCTCTTTGTTGACGAGGACGGTCGTGACATGCACGACGCGCTCCTCACGGTGCCGATGCCGCTCGTAGATCTCCCCTACGAGCAGCTGTGCCCCGGGAGCGCCGCGCTCACTGCGTTGATGGAGCGGTACCGCTAGCGAGCGTGCGGTGACGCTAGCGAGCACGCGGTACCGCGAGGTTGCTCGCCGTACCGCCCTTCCTCAGGCCGAGCCGCTCCACACCTTGGCGTCGCTCTTGGTCGCCATCGCCAGCACGTAATCGCGATTCATCGTCTGGATCGCGTCGATGCTGATCCCCTTGGGGCAGGCGGCCATGCACTCGCCGTAGAGCGAGCACCCGCCGAAGCCCTCGAGGTCCATGCGCGCGACCATGTCCAACGCGCGCTTCTTGCGCTCAGGCTGTCCCTGCGGCAACGCGCCGAGGTGGGCAATCTTGGCCGCCGTAAACAGGGAGGCTGAGGCGTTGGGGCAGGCGGCCACGCATGCACCGCAGCCGATGCAGCCGGCGTTGTCCATCGCCAGATCCGCATCCGGCTTCCCAATCGGGAGCGCGTTGGCATCCTGCGGTGTGCCCGTCGGAGCGGAGATGAAGCCGCCCGCCTGGATGATCCGATCGAACGCACTGCGATCGACCACGAGATCCTTCACAACGGGAAAGGCCGCCGCCCGCCAGGGCTCGATGGCGATGGTGTCGCCGTCTTTGAAGCTGCGCATATGGAGCTGACACGCGGTCGTGAGCTTCATCGGCCCGTGCGCGGCACCGTTGATCATCATCCCGCAGCTGCCGCAGATTCCTTCGCGACAATCGTGATCGAAGGCGATTGGCTGATCGCCGGCCACGATCAACCGCTCGTTGACGACATCGAGCATCTCAAGGAAGCTCATATCGGGACTGATGTTCTTCGCCGGATACGTGACCATACTTCCAGCCACATTCGGCCCGGCCTGACGCCACACCTGTAGCGTGAGATTCATCGTGGCACCCGCGCTCACTTGTAGCTCCGGGTGCTCAGGTGGACGTTCTCGAACACCAACGGCTCCTTGTTGAGGATCGGCGCCTGCCCTTCTCCGGCGTATTCCCACGCGGCGACGTAGGCGAACTTCTCGTCATCGCGTTTGGCCTCGCCGTCCGACGTCTGATGCTCAGTGCGGAAATGCCCACCGCAACTTTCCTCGCGCTGCAGCGCATCGAGGCACATCAACTCGGCGAACTCGAGGAAGTCGGCCACGCGCCCGGCCTTCTCGAGCGACTGATTGAGATCCGCGCCGCTCCCGGGGACCTTGACGTTCCTCCAGAACTCCTCGCGGAGCTTTGGAATCTTCACGAGTGCTTCCTTCAATCCCGCCTCGTCGCGCGCCATCCCGCACTTGTCCCACATCAACAGGCCGAGCTCGCGATGGAACGAGTCCACGGTGCGCGTCCCGTTGATGCCGAGCAGTCGCGCCGTGCGCTCTTCGACAGCGTTCCGCGCCGCGACAAACTCCGGATGGTCCGTCGTGATCTTCTCGAGTTTGGTGCTCGCGAGGTAATCGCCGATGGTGTACGGAATCACGAAGTACCCGTCAGCGAGTCCCTGCATCAGCGCCGATGCGCCGAGGCGATTCGCGCCGTGATCTGAGAAATTCGCTTCGCCGAGGACGTGCAGTCCCTCGATGCTGCTCATCAAGTTGTAGTCCACCCAGAGGCCACCCATCGTGTAGTGCACGGCTGGGTAGATGCGCATCGGCCGCTCGTAGGGATTCTCGTCCGTGATCCGCTGATACATCTCGAAGAGATTCCCGTAGCGCTCCTCGATCGCTGGCTTACCCAAGCGATCGATGCTGTCGGCGAAGTCGAGATAGACGCCACGCCCACCCGGGCCTACTCCACGCCCATCATCGCAGGCTTCCTTGGCCGCCCGCGAGGCAATGTCTCGCGGCGAAAGGTTGCCGTAGCTCGGATACTTCCGCTCGAGATAGTAGTCGCGATCCTCTTCGGCGATTTCCGACGGATGCTTCCCCACGTCCTCGCGCTTCTTGGGGACCCAAACGCGCCCGTCATTGCGGAGCGACTCAGACATCAGCGTCAGTTTCGACTGATGATCCCCAGCGACCGGGATGCAGGTCGGATGGATCTGTGTGAAACAGGGATTCGCAAACGCGGCACCCTTTTTATGCGCGCGCCACGTGGCCGTGACGTTACAGCCCTTGGCGTTTGTCGAAAGATAAAAGACGTTGCCATAGCCCCCAGTTGCGAGGATCACGGCATCGGCGACGTGCGATTCGATCTCCCCGGTGAGCATGTCGCGCACGATAATCCCGCGCGCCCTGCCCTCCACGAGGACGAGCTCGAGCATCTCGTGCCGTTCGTACATCGTCACGTTGCCCTGCGCGATCTCCTTTTCCAGCGCCTGATACGCACCGAGCAAGAGCTGCTGTCCCGTCTGGCCGCGCGCATAAAACGTCCGGGAGACCTGCGCCCCTCCGAACGAGCGATTGGCGAGCATCCCGCCGTACTCGCGCGCGAACGGGACGCCCTGCGCCACGCACTGGTCGATGATGTCCACCGACACTTCGGCAAGGCGATACACGTTCGCCTCACGCGCACGGAAGTCCCCGCCCTTCACCGTGTCGTAGAAGAGGCGCTGCACAGAGTCGCCGTCGTTGCGGTAGTTCTTGGCCGCGTTGATGCCGCCCTGCGCCGCAATCGAATGCGCGCGTCGCGGCGAATCCTGGTAGCAAAAGCAGCTCACGTTGTAGCCAAGCTCGCTCAACGTCGCAGCCGCCGACGCGCCTGCGAGGCCCGAGCCAACGACGATGATCTTGAACTTCCGCTTGTTCGCGGGGTTCACGAGCTTCATGTCGAAGCGATGCTTCTCCCACTTCTCGGCGAGCGGGCCGGCGGGGATCTTGGCGTCGAGCTTAAGAGTCATAGGGCGCGCGCCTTAGTTGACGAGGCCAAGCAGGACGCCGATCGGAACGGCGACAAACCCTGCCCAGACGATGAGTGCGATGCCGAGCGCGAGCGTGCGCTCCATCGGCGCGGCGGACGGCTTGCTGAGTCCCAGCGTACGGAAGCCCGCCCACACGCCGTGGAACAGATGGAGCCCAAGGAAGCTCATCGCCACGATGTAGAAGACGCCGACCACGGGACTACGGAACCCAAGCACCACGTTGCCGTAGGCCTGCCCGCGCGCGAAGGCTGGGTGCAGGTTGCCTATCGTAAAGTGCTGGATGTGATAGATGATGAATGCCGCGAGGATGATTCCACCAATACGCATCGTCCGCGACGCGAGTGTGGAGATCTGCGACTCACGCTTCGCGTAGTCCTGCGGGCGCGCCGCGCGCGCACGCAACGTCAGTTGCACCGCCGAGATGATGTGCAACACCGCCATCACGAGCAGGCCGATGCGCGCCACCCAGAGGAGCGGCCCCAGCGCTTGCAAGCTGTGCGCGTAGTTGTTGAACGCGTCGGCGCCGAGGAAGACCTGCAGATTCCCAAGCATATGCGCGAGCGTGAACCCCACGAGCGCGATGCCCGTCACCGCCATCACGACCTTCTTGCCGATCGTGGAGTCCCAGAAGCCCAGGACCCACTGCATCAGAGCTTCACCACCGACATCGGCTCGAGCACGGCCGCCGCACTCTTCTCTAGTGCCGCACGCTCATCACTCGTGAGCGTGACCTCGATGATCTTCTCCATGCCATGGCGGCCGAGCTTCACTGGAACGCCAAGGAAAAGCCCCTTCATGCCATACTCGCCCTCGAGCCACGCCGAGCAGGGCAGAATACGCTTCTGGTCGTTGACAATCGCTTCGACCATCTGCACGGCGCCCGCCGAAGGCGCGTAGTACGCCGAGCCCGTCTTGAGATGCTTCACAATCTCGGCGCCACCGCTGCGCGTGCGATCGACGATCGCGTCGAGCGTCGCCTTATCCATCAGCTGCGTGATCGGGATGCCCGAGACGCTCGTATAGGAGATCAACGGGACCATCGTATCACCGTGACCGCCAAGCACCATCGCCTGAATGTCACGCACGGAGACATCGAGCGCCGTCGCAAGGAAGGCGCGATAGCGCGCGGTATCGAGTACGCCGGCCATGCCGATGACGCGTTCGCGCGGGAAGCCCGTGGCCTCCTTGGCGACCCAGCACATCACGTCGAGCGGATTCGACACGACGATTACGATTGCATCCGGCGAGGTCTTCTTGATCTGCTCGCCGACGGACTTCACGATGCCGGCGTTGGTGTTGAGGAGATCGTCACGCGACATCCCCGGCTTCCGCGCGATGCCCGCCGTGATAACCACGATGTCGGAGCCCGCAGACTCGTCGTAGCCGTTCGTGCCGATGACGCGCGAGTCGAAGCCTTCGATTGGCGCCGACTGCCACTGATCGAGACCTTTCCCCTGCGGGATGCCCTCGGCGACGTCGACCATTACGACGGTGCGAGCAAGTTCCTTCTCAGCAATCCGCTGGGCCGCAGTTGCACCGACATTTCCGGCGCCGACGACCGTGATCTTGTTGACCATTGGGGGGCTCTGTGTGGGGTGGGACTAACGCCCGAAAAATAGCGCAGTGGCGAGGAGAAATGCAGAGCGGACGGCGTGAGTTCAGCCGCCAACCTGCGAAAGCGCTTTTAGTCCCCCGACCTTGAGCTGCAACAAATCGTGCTCCTTGGGTTTCTCCGCCAATGCCTGAACAAAAAGTGGACCCAGCGGCAATCCAGCGCGGAGGGGATCGCGGAGATTCACCTCGTGGTCGCCGTAGAGGCACGTCCGAAGGCGACCGTCCGCCGTCAGGCGGACGCGATTGCAGCTCCCGCAGTAGGTGTGTGTCATCGGCGTAATCACGCCAATCGTCCCCGCCGCACCCGCGATCCGGTAGTACGTGGCCGGACCATTGCCTCGCGCGGGCCCATCGGCCGGCGCCAGCGCCCCCAGCCGTGCCGCCCGAGCCAACACTTCGTCGCTCGGCACAATGTGCGCGTCGGTCAGATGCGCCATCTCTCCCACCGGCATCAACTCGATGAAACGCACGTGCACGGCGTGGGCCAGTGTGAGGCGCGCGAACTCCTCAATCTCATCGTCGTTCACGCCGCGCATCACGACGACATTCACCTTCACGGGATCGAGTCCCGCGTCGAGCGCGGCCTGAATCGACGCGAGCGCATCAAACTTCAGATCGCGCCGCGCGATTGCCACGATGCGTGCTTGCTGCAGTGAATCGGCGGACATGTTCACGCGATCGAGGCCTGCTTCTTTGAGCGCCATCGCCATCGCCGGGAGCTTCACGCCGTTCGTGGAAAGCGCGATGTCCTCGATGCC
>JAYTDH010000023.1:0-2186 GCA_043736095.1 Gemmatimonas sp. | reverse complement strand
CGTGAGGTTAATCCCCGTGGCGCTGAGCGAGACCATATGCAGCCGCAGATCGCCGAGCGCCTGAAGTGCACGCGCCATCGTCGCGGTGCTCTCGCCAAGTCCGGCGCCCACGAGCGCAACAATGCCACGATGCCGCTCGACGCTCACATCGCCGAACGTTGCGAGCTGGGCGACCACCGCCTCGAGATGTTGATCGTCATCGACCGTGACCGACACACTCACCTCGGAGGTGGCAACGACATCCACCGAGGTGCGATTGCGCTCGAAGACTTCAAAGATCGCGCGCAACGCGCCTGGTGTCGCGAGCATCCGTGCCGAGCGAATCTTCACAACGACAGTGCGCGTCTTCCCCGCGATCGCCCGCACCGGCGTACGCGGGGCATCGAAGGTGATTCGCGTCCCCGTTCCCTCTGGTTTCCGCGAGTTGAAGATGAACACCGGGATTCCCTTCTTCACGGCCGGCGAGATTGTGTTAGGGTGCAGCACCTTCGCGCCAAAATTCGCGAGCTCGGCGGCTTCGTCGAATCGGATATGGCCAATGAGTCTGGCATCGGCAACCACGCGCGGGTCGGCGGTGAGCATCCCGTCCACGTCGGTCCAGATCTCAATCGCCTCGGCTTCCATCGCCGCGCCGAAGAGCGAGGCCGAGTAGTCGGAGCCGCCACGGCCCAGCGTGGTCGTGACCCCCGAGCGCGTGGAGCCGATGTACCCCCCCATTACTGGCACCTTTCCCTCGCGCACGAGCGGCGCGACCTGCTCACGACACGCCAGTGCGATGTCGTCCACGAGCGGCTCGGCGCGGCCATGATCGTCGGTGGTGATCATCACGCGACGCGCATCCACGAACACGGCGGGGAGTCCGGCACGCGCCATCGCCGCAGTCACAATCGGCGCCGAGAGACGCTCGCCCATGGCCGCCACTGCGTCGTGCGAGCGCGCCGTGAAATGCCCGAGCACGGAGAGCGCCTCCGCAAGATGTGCGAGCTCGTCGAACATCGCGCCAACTTCGGAGGCCACGTCATCCTCGGACGAATCTCCGCCGAGCAAGACGCGGATCGTCTCAAAGTGCCGCGTGCGCAGCTCCTCAAGGATTGCCAGCGCAACAATGAGATCACCCTTTGATGCGTGTTCGGCAATCTCGAGCAGTCGGTTGGTCGTGCCAGCAAGCGCGGAGACCACCACAACCGGCTGGCGATCGAGTCGGCCGCGAATGATCGCGGCCGTGCGCGCAATCGCCTCGGCGTCCCCCACCGATGTCCCGCCGAACTTGACGACGATCATCGCGTCACCGCACCGGAGCTTGGTGGCGTCCAGCCGAGTCGGCCGCTCTTGGCAAGCAGTTCGGCGTTAAGCAGAGCGCATCCCGCGGCGCCGCGGATGGTGTTGTGCCCCATCGCGACGAGCTTGAGGTGAAAGATTGAATCCTCACGCACGCGCCCGACGGTGACCGTCATCCCGTTGCCAGCGTTCACATCACGTCGCGGCTGCGGGCGCGCGGGATCGTCGGTGACGACGAGCGGGAACTCCGGTGCGCTCGGGAGTCCCGCGACAATCGCCTCACCGCGCCACGCGCGCAGCGTCTCGACTGCCTGCTGTGCGCTCGGCTTCGTGCGAAACTTGGCAGACATTACCACCGTGTGCCCGTGCTCTACTGGCACGCGGTTCGCGTGTGCACTCACAACGAATCCAGCGCCCTTGATGCGCGCGCCATCTACAGTGCCGAGCATCTTCTGCATCTCGCGCTCAAGCTTGGGCTCTTCGTCGCCGATGTAGGGAATCACGTTGCCGAGGATGTCGAGCGACGGCACGCCGGGATAGCCCGCCCCGCTCACCGCCTGCATCGTCACCATGAAGAGTTCGGTCAACTCAAACTTCGCGTGCAGTGGCGCGAGGGCCATCGCTGCCACGGTCGCGGCGCAGTTGGCGTTGGTAATCACGCCGCCGGGCCAACCCTTTGCCTTTTGCGCATCGAGCAACGCCAAGTGCGAGGCATTGACCTCAGGAATCACGAGCGGAACTTCGTCCACCATGCGGAAAGTCTTCGTGTTGCTGAGCACGAAGCGGCCGGCCTTGGCGAACGCCGGTTCGACATCGGCGGCGGCGGCCGCGTCCATCGCACTGAACACAATCCGACTCTTCACCGACTCGGGGTCGCAGGTCGTAACGATGAGATCCTTCGCCTCATC
>JAYTDH010000022.1:0-6951 GCA_043736095.1 Gemmatimonas sp. | reverse complement strand
CCAACCGGCGAGGACTTGGTTGAGTTCAGTGTGCACGGCGGGAGCTACGTGAGTGCGGCCGTCCTCGCCGCGCTCGTCTCCGCCGGTGCGCGCCCGGCGTTGGCTGGTGAGTTCACGGAGCGCGCGGTGCGGCACGGGAAGCTTGATCTGCTGCAGGCGGAGGCGGTGGCGGATCTGATCGATGCGCGATCGTCCGCGACGCACCGCACCGCACTGCGACAACTCTCGGGCGCGCTCTCGCGGCGTTTAGGCGAACTCCGTGAGGCGCTGATCGAAGTCGAAGCGCTGATTGCGTACGAGATTGATTTTCCGGAAGAAGACGATGGTCCGCAGCCGCGCGCGCGGGCCGTGGACGCGGCCAATCGCGTGATCTCTGCACTGGCGGCTCTCGGGGCCACGTTGCCCGCAGCCGAACTCGCGCGCGAAGGGGTCACCGTGGTCCTCGCCGGCGCACCGAACGCGGGGAAGTCCTCGTTACTCAACGCGCTGGTGGGTGAAGCGCGCGCCATCGTGAGTGAAGTGCCGGGGACCACGCGCGATGCAATCGAAGTGGTGATTGATCACGATCCACTCCCGCTCCGGCTCGTGGATACTGCCGGGCTCCGCGCGAGCGAGGATCCACTCGAGCGACTCGGGCTCGAGGTGAGCGCGCGATGGCTCGCGCGGGCGCAGGTGGTGTTGGTCTGTGGGGAGAACCCCGATGCGCTTCGCGAGGCGGCGGCGGCTGTTGCCCTGCGAACCACGGCGACGCAGGTGTTGGTGCGCACGAAGGCCGACCTCGCAGGCCTCGACCCGACCGCGAAAGACGAGCTCGCGGCGCAGGCAATCGCCGTAAGTGCACTGACCGGCGACGGACTTGAGGCGTTGCGCACGGCGCTCAGCGCAGCGGTGCGGCGAGTCGCGCCAGAGTTGCCAGAGGATCTTCCGGTGGTCACGCGAGCCCGGCACGCGACGGCGCTGGCGGCAGCGCGGGAAGAAGTCACGGCGTTCTGCGCGGCGTGGGAAGCGGACGCGTTGCCAGCTCCGGTGGCGGCGACGCACCTGCGTGCGGCGATTCATGCGCTCGACGATCTGACCGGTGGGATTGATATCGAGGATGTGCTCGAGCGGGTGTTCCGATCGTTCTGTGTAGGCAAATAGAAAGAACAACGCGCGGCCGGCCCCGGAGCCGGTCGCGCGCGTTCACCTAGCGGTGCGCTCCTATGCTGTGCGAGCGGCCGCGTCGGCGAAAGCAGTGAGTTCCTTGGCCTCGGCGCGGAGCGCCCAGGCAATTCCTTTTTCGGCAATGGCGGATTCCACCATCTGCGCGCCGAGCCAGTAGCCGGCACGCTCGGGCAGGACGTGACGTTGCACCGTGCGTGCTTCGTCGCTCATGCCACCAGAGAGCCAGCGCAAGCGGAGGCCGAGACCCGCCCGGTCGAGGTCATCGGCCACCGCTCGGGCGAGTACTCCTTCGAGTTCTCGCACCCGTGCGTACTGACGGCGCTGGAAACCATAGTATTCCCAGGGCGCATGGCCAGGGCTGAGCGCGCGGGAAGCCTGCACCGCGAGCCCTTCATTGACGAGATGTTCACGGAGCGTGGCAACTCGCCCCGTTTCCCAATACGAATAGAAGCCCCCCGCGGCAGAGACGCTGCGCCGGAGTTCGGCGCGGCTCTGCGGCGAGGTGTAGCGCACACAATGCGCGATCTCGTGCGCGAGCCACATCGGGATCAGCTCGGGGTCGAGTCCGAGCCCGCGCGTGGCGGGATTCGCGATGCTGGTGAAGTGCTCGAGGCACACAAAGGCCACGCCTCGGCCGTTGACCACGAGCTCGCCCGCGTTCGCCGCGCCAACGCCGGCCATGAGCACGACATCAACGGTGGAATCGATCGCGAAGAGCTCCGTGCACGCAGCCTCGGCCTGCTTCGCGAGCGCGACGACGTCGGTGCGCTCGAGCATCGACCGTAAATCGGTGCGGTCAGCCCGAACGGTCTCGCGCACAACGTCGAGGAAGTGCGGCCCAACGGGTTCGATGACGTAGTTGTGCCAGTACGCCGCGAGGAGCGGGCGGTTGGCCTCGAAGTACCGATGATATGCTGCGACAGGATCAACGCTCTGCAGAGCGGTGAAGAAGTCCGGCAGCAGATTAATGAGCATTCAGTCGGGACGAGGCGGGGGTGCACGTGCAGTCACGCGGATCGAACTGGACGGAACGATACAGGTCCACGTGATTCCAGACAAGAGGACGTGACTGAAAGCAAATCCCGTTCAGCGTGTGCCGAACAAGCGATCGCCCGCGTCGCCGAGCCCTGGCAGGATGTACCCGTTCGCATTCAGCTCGCGGTCGAGTGAAGCGGTAAAAATCTGCACGTCTGGATGTGCCGCGCGGAGACGCGCGACGCCTTCTGGCGCGGCGACGAGGCACAAGAACTTGATGCGCGTCGCACCGGCGCGCTTGAGCGAACTCACCGCGCTTGCCGCGCTACCGCCAGTGGCGAGCATCGGATCCAGTAAGAAGAAATCCCGCTCGGCCGCATCGCCCGGGACCTTGAAGTAGTAGTCCACCGGTTCGAGCGTATCGTGATCGCGATACAACCCGATGTGCCCCACACGAGCGCTCGGCACCAGCTTCAAGATGCCCTCCACCATACCAAGCCCCGCGCGAAGGATTGGCACGAGCGTCAGCTTCTTTCCGGCGACGCGCTTGCCCGTCATTGTTTCGAGGGGCGTATCCACCTCGACGGACGCAAGGGCGAGGTCGGCCGTTGCTTCATACGCCATCAGCATCGCGATCTCATCCACTAATTCTTTGAAGATCTTCTTGGGAGTCGCTTGATCGCGGAGGATCGACAGCTTGTGCTGGATGAGCGGATGCGAGACGACGGTCACGCCGTCCGGTGCGGGTAGGGCGGGGGTGGTCGGCATGTGCGATAAGGTAGTAACTTCTCTGCTATGAAAGAATATCAGGCGGTGATCCTCCGGCTCACGCGCCATCAGCGAGAGGACGAGGACGCGCTCACCGATCTATTGAATGAGCGCAGTCGCGGCGGTTGGACCCCCGCGACGATGACGCAGGACGGACAACGACTCACCCTCGTCTTTTCTCGCGACGCTGATTCGGAGCACTAGGTGCGAATCCGGTTTGCGGGAGCCGCGCGCGAGGTCACAGGGTCCGCGCATCTAGTCGAAGTGAACGACCGCACCATCCTGCTCGACTGCGGGCTTTTCCAGGGTCGCCGCGCCGAGACCGCGGCAAAAAACCACACGCTCCCCGGGGCGGTGGACCGCATCGACGCGGTGGTGCTCTCTCACGCGCATATCGATCACGCCGGGCGTCTCCCATTCCTTGTGAAAGAGGGATATCGCGGGGCGATTCACTCCACGAACGCCACGCGCGATCTCTGCGAAGTGATGCTCGCGGACTCGGCGCACATTCAGGAGAAGGACGCCGAGTTCCTTGCGCGGCGCGGGCGCGAGCGCGTCGAACCGCTCTATGCGCTTACGGACGTGTCGACCACACTCACGCAGTTCGCACCGCATCGCTATCACGAGCGGTTCGAGATTGTGCCGGGGGTGACGGGGCGATTCGTCGATGCCGGGCACATCTTAGGCTCCGCCTCAATAGAACTCGAGTGGGAAGAGGCCGGCGCAAAGCGCCGTCTGGGCTTCAGCGGGGACATCGGCCGCGCGGGACTCCCGATTATCCGGGACCCGGAGCCGCTCGAGCGGCTCGACTGGGTGATCATGGAGTCCACCTACGGCGACCGTGACCACGGCAGCATCAGCGGCGCGCGTGACGATCTGGCGCGCATTATCAGTGAGACGGCGGCAAAGGGTGGGCGCGTACTGATTCCCGCGT
This sequence comes from Gemmatimonas sp., assembly GCA_043736095.1. Classification (GTDB taxonomy): domain Bacteria; phylum Gemmatimonadota; class Gemmatimonadetes; order Gemmatimonadales; family Gemmatimonadaceae; genus Pseudogemmatithrix. Next base: position 3,110 of record JAYTDH010000022.1, on the reverse strand, counting down.
TCGCCGTCGGGCGCACACAGGAACTGCTGTACGATCTCCATGCGCTTGCCGATGCGGGGCGTATCCCGCGGCTGCCGATTATCATCGACAGCCCGCTCGCCACCGAAGCGACGAATGTGTTCCGCGAGAACATCGACGACTTCGACCTCGGCGAGGAGATGGTCAAGCACACGACAGGAAAGGGTCACTCGATCTTCGACTTCGATCTCGTGCAGTTCACGCCGGACGTGCAGGACTCAAAGGCGACACTGCAACGCCAGGGGCCGATGATCGTGATTGCCGCGTCGGGGATGGCGGAGTCGGGGCGGATCCTGCATCACCTCGCGCACGGTGCGGGCGACGCACGGAACACGATTCTGATCGTTGGATTCCAAGCACAACACACGCTCGGACGACGGATCGTAGAGCGGCAGGAGGAAATCAAAGTCTTTGGCGAGATGATTCCACTCCGCGCGAACGTTGAGATACTCAACGGCTATAGCGCGCACGCCGACCGCACGGAGCTCACGGGCTGGCTCGACGCAGCGCGCACGAGCTCGCCCCAGTTGCAGGACGTGTTCCTTGTGCACGGCGAGCCGAAGGCGCAGGACGCACTGGCCGACCGACTGCGGGGCATGCGGTATCGGGTTGAAGTCCCAGCGCTGGGGAGCGATGTCACGCGCTGAGGGCGCGCCTCGCTTACTCGATGCCGCGATCGTGCTCGGGGTGGAGGGAGGCGTAAGCGCGCTTACCGTGCAGGGCATCGCCGATGCGGCCGGGGTGAGCAAGGCACTCGTGTTGTACCACTTCGGAGATAAGCGAGCCGTGTTCACCGCGCTCGCGCGGAGGCTCGCTGACGCCGATGCCGCCGCGATGCAGGAGGCGAGTGCGCAGGAGGATCCGATTGAGGCCTGGCGCGCACTCGGCTCCGACGCCGGACTGGCGAAACGGCGCGCGTTGCTCGGTGCGCTCGTGCAAGAGCTCCCGGTGCGGCGAGGGGCTACGGCACTGCTCGCCACGCGACGGGCGGGAGCGACCGCACTGGCCGCCGCAATGCTCGAGAGTGCAGGGCTCCGCCCACGCATCGCGCCGGAGATCATCGGGACCATTGCGCTGCAGCAGCTTGACGGACTCGCGGTGTCGTCGGTGCCGACGAATGAGAGCGAGGCTACTCTCGACGCGTTTGCGCTGGCGCTGCTTTCTCTGGGGGAGTGAGGGACTCACGCGCGCGGCGCGGTGAATAGAATGTCGTCAGTGGCGCGCGCCCTGCGGCGTATCGCGGGACCCAGTGTCAGGGTAATTTTCGCGTCGTGTCCCCGCTCAAGAGTTGGTCCCTCCGCCGCCGGATCGCCCTCGCGATCGGTTGCGTGGTATCTGCGGCGTGGTTCGCCTCGGCGCTCTCGGTGATGCGCGCGGCCACGCACGACGAGGCCGCCCCCGCTGATGCGATCGTGGTGCTGGGCGCGGCGCAGTATCGCGGGCGCCCCTCGCCGGTGCTCCGCGCACGACTTGATCATGCGGTCGGACTCTATGCTCGCGGCCTCGCGCCGCGCCTCGTGCTCACCGGGGGGATCGCCGATGGCGACACCGCGTCGGAAGCGGCGGTTGGGCGCCTGTATGCACTCGAGGCGGGCGTTCCTGACTCGGCGATGCTCCTCGAGAATGAGGGCCGCACCACGGGCCAGTCGTTGGAGCGTGTCGCGCGGCTGCTCCGCGCGCGCGGCATGGAATCTGTGGTGGTCGTGTCCGATCCGTTCCACGTCGCGCGCGCCGGTCGCCTCGCGCGCCGCTATGGCCTCGTGGTGCGCACGTCGCCCACGCGAACAGATGACGCGTGGCAACGCGTTGGCCGGCAGCCAGGGTACTTCCTCGGCGAAACCTTGAAGGCCCCTCTGGCCTTTGTCCTCGACTGGTGATGGTGAGATCCACGTGACAGCACAGACGTCGTTGCAGATCCCGATCGTCGAGCATCGCCTCGCGAACGGCCTTCGCGTCATCCTCTCGGAGGATCACGCTACGCCGATTGTGGCGGTGAATCTCTGGTATCACGTGGGCTCAGCGAACGAGCGTGATGGGCGGACGGGGTTCGCACATCTCTTCGAGCACATGCTCTTTCAGGGCAGTGAGCATGTCGGAGCGAACGAGCACTTCGAGCTGGTACAACGCGCCGGCGGCACGCTCAACGGCTCTACGTGGCTCGACCGTACCAACTACTACGAAACAATCCCCGCGCATCAACTCGAACTCGCGCTCTGGTTGGAGGCCGACCGGATGGGGCGATTGCTCCCGGCGATGACGCAGCAGAAGCTCGACACACAGCGGGATGTTGTGAAGAACGAGCGCCGCCAGACGATGGACAACCAGCCCTATGGCACGTGGTGGGAGAAGCTGCCTGCGCTCTGCTATCCACCGGACCACCCGTTCCACCACTCGCTGATTGGCTCGATGGAAGATCTTTCGGCCGCGAGTCTTGAGGACATCGCCGAGTTCTTCCGGACGTACTACACGCCGGACAATGCGGTGCTCAGTATCGTGGGCGACTTCGAGCCAACGACCGCGATGGCGATGGTCGAGCAGCATTTCGGCCCCATCCCGAAGGGTACGGGCCGCCCTCCGTTACGTCCCATGACATTGCCGCCGCGATTCGGCAGTTGGCATCAAGAGTTGGTAGAGGACGAGGTCGCGACGGCACGCACGTTTTTGGCGTTCCGTATCCCGTCATTCGGCGCAGAGGGCTGGTTTGCGGCAAGTCTGTTGGGTGCGGTGCTGGGGATGGGCGAAGGCGCTCGACTCCCGCACGCCTTGGTGCGCCAACAGATGATTGCGGCGGACGCCGGTGCCTACACGTTTGATCTCCCGAAGGGCGCAGACCTGCTGATCTGTGATGTCACTGCCCGCCCGGGCGTGCCACTGAGCACGGTGATGGACGCGCTGATTGCGGAGGTCGAGCGCATCCGACGCGATGGAGTGACGCCGGCCGAACGGGATCGCGCGTTGGCACTCGCGGAGTCGCAGTGGGTGATGGGGTTGCAGTCTGCCGGTGCCCGCGCCGATAAATTGTCGCAGTATGCTACTTATTTCGGCGATCCGCGTCGTGTGAACGAAGAACTCGCCCGCTATGCGGCAGTGAC
>JAYTDH010000021.1:0-3001 GCA_043736095.1 Gemmatimonas sp. | reverse complement strand
GATCACGCCGATGATCGTGGTCCGCGGATCCATCCGACCGGGCGCGAAGAGCGGGACGAGCAAGAAGGGAACAGGGAGCCAACCGCGATTGCGAAAGATCACGGCGCCGATGCGCGCGGCCGATGATTGCTCGGCGGCGCTGACGGCAGCGGTGCTCGCGTTGGCGGCGCTGCCGTCGGCGGGCGGGGTGTTGGGAGCGGTCAAGAAAAGTCCGGGCGTGAAATAACGCGAGAGAGCATCAGTGGGAACCGGTGGGAACCGGTGGGAACCGACGAGAACCAACGAGAAGCGCAGTCCAAAAACCAGTCAGCTAAATCTGGCCCGAATGAAGCTAGAGAGAAGGGCATTGAACGCCGCCGGATGCTCCACGGGGCTCATGTGTCCGGCCGAGGGGATGATCGCGAGCTGGCTATCGGGGATTCCGGCCGTCATCGCCTCCGCTTCCTTCACGGGCGTGAGCGTGTCCTCCTCGCCGCAAATCACGAGCGTGGGGACCGTGATCGTCGCCATCGTCGGTGTCGAATCGGGACGCGTGCGCATCGCGTCGAGTGCGTCGTGTAGCGCGCCGACACTATTGCGTCGCATCATCGCATCGAGATACGCGACCACCTGCGGCCGTGAGTCTCGTGTGGTCTTGCCGATTATCCCCGGCAACATCGCCTCGGCGATGGCGTCCGGCCCACTGGCGAGCGCAAGACCCTGCATCTTCACGCGATTGAGACGCCCCTCATCGGAGTCGGCACCGGCGCGCGTATCGGCGAGGATTAGCCCGCTGATGCGCGTGGGATGACGACGCCAGAGCGCGAAGGCGAGATAGCCGCCCATAGAGAGTCCGCAGATCACGGCCTGCTTGATCGTGAGCGCATCCAGCACTTCGATCACCCAGTCGGCCCACGCGTCGAGCGAGGGCGCACCCGCCGCTTCACTCTCACCGACGCTCGGGAGATCTACGGCGATCAGTCGCGCGCCCGCCGGCGCCGCGGCGAGTTGCGCGGCCCACATCGACCGATCGGCGGTGAAGCCGTGCAACATCAACACGGGGATACCGTGGCCAGCTTCTTCGATGCCAACGCGGCCGCTGCTTGTGGCGATAATCATCTTGTGTGTCTCACTTGGCGCCGAGGTCAGGGATCTGCATTTCCAAGGTAGGGAGAGGGGGCAGATCATCCTCAACCCAGAAGGCACGCACCGCGACCATCACGACGGCGAGGAGCGGGATCGCGACAAAGAGTCCCAAGAAGCCGAACACATACGCCATCAACACCTGCGTGATGAGCGTGAGGGCGGGCGGGAGATCGAGTTGCTCGCTCATCAAGTACGGAATGAGGAGATTGTTCTCGAGAAACTGAATGCCCCAGTAGATGCCGACAATAATCGCCGCCTGCTGCGGTGAGTCGGCGAACGCCATCAAGATCGCGGGGATGGCGCTGAGCACGGGGCCGATGTTCGGAATGAACTCGAACACGCCGGCGATGACGCCAAGCGGGAAGGCGCCGCGCACGCCGAGGATCGCCAAGATCGATGTGGTGACCACGCCGATGACGAGCATCGCAATGAGCTGTGTGGCGAACCAGGTGCGGAGTGCAGTACCGAGCGCGGAGAGCACCGTGCCGATGCGTTCGCGATGCTCGATCGGAACAAGGAGGAGCATCCCGCGGTGATACACACCGGGATCGGCCGCGATGTACACGGCAAGAAAGACGACCATCACGATGCCCGCGGCCGCGGCGAGCGCGGACTGCACCACGCCGAATGCGAGCGCGGTGAGTTCGGGGGTGCGCAGTTTGATGGCGCCGGCGAAGCGGCTCGTGCCGTCGGTGGTCGCGGGGGCCATCGCATCGAGGAGCTTCGGCTGCTTTTGTCCGATCCACTGCTCAAACTTGGCGGCGGCCTCGGGGAGCTTGGTGCGGAGTTCCTGTGATTGCTCGACAAGCGTCGGGAGCGACCACGCGAAGATCAGGAGCACGATGGCGGTGGCGCCGAACACCACAATCGCCGCGGCGATGGGGCGTTTGAGGCGCGTGCGCGCGACAACAAAATCGGTGGCGCGTGCCGCAGAGAGTCCAAAGAGGACGCCGAGGAAGACGGTGAGCACGAGGAGTCGCGCGGACCAGACGAGCTGGAGCACGATGACTACAAAGAGCACGACCAGCGCGGCGCGCACGAGGTCGCCGGTGCGGAGCGGTCGGTCGGGCCGTTGGCCGAGGAGTGAGGTCGTGAGACGCATAGGCAGGATGAGGGGTCCGGTTAGGTGGTCCCGCCGAGAGGGTCCTGACGGGCCCGGACCCTCGAAATCAGCCCCTCGGGCGCGCCCGACACAAGGAGAGCACTGGGGGTGGTGCCGTAGGCTAGATTGCCCGAGGTCCAAAGCGCTCTTCCTCCGCCCTGCATCCCGCGCCAATCAAGTGACCCGCGCCCCCGCCAAGCCGACCGCCATCTATCTCGACACCGACGCCACGGTGACGGAGTGGCTTGCGGCCGCTGGTCGCCCGAAGCGACTCGCGCTGGACACTGAAGGGGCGAGCTTCCACCGATTTATTGATCGGATCTACCTGCTGCAGCTCTCCACCGATTCGGCGCACGCGGTGATCGATCCACTGCAGATCAAATCGCCCACGCTGCTTGGCGCGATGATCGAAGATCCGAATGTCGAGATCGTGTTACACGATGCCGACTACGATCTGCGCCTCCTGCATCAGGATTACGGCTGGAATGTGCGGACGATTTTCGACACGCGCGTCGCGGCGCAGTTGCTCGGCGTGAAGGCGTTCGGATTAGCGGCGCTGCTCGAGGCGCACTTCGGAATCAAGCTCGACAAAAAGCATCAGCGCGCCGATTGGTCGATGCGTCCGCTCACCGCGGACATGCTCGACTACGCGGCGCAGGACACGATGCACCTCTTGGGGCTTCGCGACATCCTGCACGACGCGCTCGTGAAGAAGGGACGCTTGGCGTGGGCGCAGGAAGAGTTCGAGCGGCTCGAGAAGGTGCGGTGGCCCGC
>JAYTDH010000020.1:0-1599 GCA_043736095.1 Gemmatimonas sp. | reverse complement strand
CTCGCGGTCGGGGCGTATCGCTTCCGCGCCGCGGGATCGGCGGGCGGACACAACGGACTCAAGAGCATCGAGCAGGCGCTCAAGAGTCAGGACTACGCTCGCCTCCGCATCGGTGTGGGTCCCGCCGATTCGGAACGGCGCATCGGCGATCTCGCCGACTATGTGCTGAGTGCGTTCGGCAAGGGCGAAGCGGCGGACATCCGCGCGCTCTTCCCCGCCGCAGAAGAGGCCCTACGCTGTTGGACGGCCGAGGGCATCACGCAGGTGATGAATCGCTTCAATCGCTGAATCGAACCCTTAACCACCCCCCATGCTTCAGAACCTGACGATGTACGCGCTCGCGATTGGTGTAGTCGGCCTCGTGGCCTGCTATCTGACCTATGCGGGCATCATCAAGCACGCGCCCGGCAACCAAGTCATGCAGGACCTCGCTGAGCAGATCCACCTCGGCGCCATGGCCTTCTTGAAGCGCGAGTACACCGTACTGCTTCCCTTCCTGCTCGTCGTGGCCGTGCTCCTCGGCCTCGCCATCAACTGGCCGACCGGCATCGCGTACGTAGTTGGCGGCGTCTGCTCGGTTGCCGCGGGTTACGCGGGCATGACCGCAGCGACCAAGGCGAACGTGCGCACCTCCGAGGCGGCACGCGCCTCGGGTCAGGCCGCAGCGCTGCGCATCGCGTTCGGCGGTGGTGCGGTGATGGGCCTCGCCGTGGCGGCGCTCGGCCTCATTGGTATTGCCGCGATCTTCGTATGGCAGAAAAGCCTGCTCAACACGGAGGGCTTCAAGTCCTTCGGTGAAATTATCTCCGGCTTCGCCATGGGGGCGAGCTCGATCGCGCTCTTCGCGCGCGTCGGTGGTGGCATCTTCACCAAGGCAGCGGACGTCGGCGCGGACCTCGTTGGCAAGATCGAAGCCGGCATCCCCGAGGATGACCCGCGCAACCCCGCGACCATCGCCGACAACGTCGGTGACAACGTCGGTGACGTGGCCGGTCTTGGCGCCGACATTTTCGAGTCGTACGTCGGCGCGATCATCGCGACGATTGCGCTCGCGACGACCTCGACGCTCATCTCTGATGCCAACCGACTCGCGGCGGTGATGCTTCCGGTCGCCTACACCACGGCCGGCCTCGTCGCCTCACTCATCGGCATCTTCCTCATGCGCATTCTCGCCAAAGGCAATCCGGCGAACGCGCTACGCATGGTGACGTTCATCGCCGCCGGCCTTTTCCTCGTGTTCGCTTACTGGCTCACGATGCAAATCCCGCTTGGCATGATCGATCCCGTGACCGGCAGCAGCTTCCCAGTCATCGGCCCCTTCATCGCCGTCCTCGCCGGGACCATCTCCGGCGTCGCAATTGGCCTCGTGACCGAGTACTACACGGCCGCCGGCCCCGTGATGCGCATCGCTGAAGCCTCGAAGACGGGCCCCGCGACGAACATCATCGCTGGTCTCGCCGTGGGCATGGAGTCGACAATCATCCCCGTGCTACTCATCTGCGGCGCGATCTGGGTGTCGGTCTGGGCCGCGGGTCTCTATGGTGTCGCCATTGCGGCCGTGGGTATGCTCGCGACGGTCGGCGTCACGATGTCCGTTGA
>JAYTDH010000019.1:0-3202 GCA_043736095.1 Gemmatimonas sp. | reverse complement strand
GTGCGGCAGCCGCCGAATCGCGCGAGCATAGTGCGGACCGGGATTTTTTACGCGGTCCTGACGGGTGTGGCGGCGTCGGCCGCGAGAGCGGGGGAGCCGATACGCTCCAACTTCGCGATAGACGTGCGGGCATTCGCCGTGAGCGCCGCAATGATCGGCGCGGCGATTACCGCGGCCGCTCGTGACCCTGGTCGCGCACTACCGGCGAATGTCATCGTCAATGACCGGACGGGCGTCGAGCACGCCGCTGCCGTCGAGGCTGTGGTTGCCGAGAATCAACGGCGAAGGCTGCAGTATCGGGCAACGATTCGTACCCTGATGGTCGTCGCTCCGTGAGGCAGGTTCGGAAGACCCTATTGTTTGTCGGCGTCGTGCTGCTCTTGTCCGCGGCACGGAGCATCGGCGCACAGACCGCCGTGGAGCCCGACACCGCAGCGGGGCGCTCGCCGCGCTGGCAGACCAGCCTAGTCATTCTTGGACAGTCCGCGCTGGTACGCTCTTCGTTGCTCCTCGGCACGCCGGTGCCGGAGCGCACGGTCGCGCTACGCGGCATCGATCTCGCGGTTCGTCCCTCGCGATTTGGTTTTGGGGCGCACCTGCGCGTGGCGCAGTCTGCCCTTGGATCGAGCGATCTTTCGGTCGCGGAAGTCGGGGTGACGCTCGGCGCGCCAGTGTTCTCGATCGACGCAACATTCGCGCAACGGGCGGGATACTCGCCGGCCACCGGACTGATGCACGACGAGTCGTATCCGTACGTGCGGCTCGGTCTGCGCTCGCAACGGATGCTGGGGAACAGCCGCTTGTCCGTATTCTTTCGGGCCGCTGCCATCGCGGGAACGGATGCATCGCTGACGGAACCCGTGGAGGGTTGGGATGGGGAGACGCACGTCGCGTGGACGGCGCGACGCGTTCCGGTTCGCGCGATGCTCGGCTATCGCATTGAGCGCTTCGCGGTGGCCGGACTAGAGCAAGAAGTCAGTGCCTTGCTGTTCGGGGTAGGCCTCGTGCGCGGAATGCCTCGATGAGACTCTCTACGCGTCACGGATGGCGGCGATTCTTGGTCGCGCTTGCGCTAGTGAGCTGTACCACCGACGCGCCGACCGGTCCGATCTTTCGAGTCTCGACGATCAGCATCACTGGCGGGACGCCAGACAACATCATTGTTCGCAATACGTCCGTGACGCTGGGGACCGAAACTCGGGCGGTCACGGGCGCACTCCTCACTGGACGTCCCGCGCTGTGGAGTGTCGACGATCCCAATGTCGCCCGGGTGAGCACGACGGGAGTCGTCACCGCCAAAGGTGTCGGGACCACCACGGTCCGGGTCCAGTCCGAAACAGAGACGGCGACGCGCCTGATCACGGTGCTTGAGGGCTTCGTTCCTCCGGGCCCCGGCGTTGGCTCTGTCACCGCGAGCGCGCTCAACGACTCGGTTCGCCTGGTCATGCCCGGCGGCGCAGTGCCTGACACGCTCGCGGCGCTTCATGTTCGGAGCGTGACCGCGAGTCCGGCAGACGCGCGGTCTGTGAAGAGCTACGAGTTCGGGCCCTCCGGGAGCCAGTTCAGCGCCCCGCTCACACTCCGAATCCGGTACAACCCCGCGGTCGTCACGCCCTCTCTCGAGCGCGCACAGCTTCGCATCTTCGGCCTCGACGCCGGAGTGTGGACCGAAGTCGTTGGCGGAACGGTGGACACGGTCGCCCACGAGGTTATCGCTCCCGTCACGCATTTCTCGCAGTACGCGGTCTTCCGTCGTGCAACGCCGACGAAAGTGATTGCCGACTCGTGGATTGCACCATCGCCGCTCTACTCTGGCGTAGCGATCGGTGGCGCCAAGACGGTGACCGTGCGCGATGCGCAGGACCGTCCGGTCCCGCGCGCCGTCGTGCGATTCGCCATCACCGCAGGTGGGGGGACAATCGAGGGCCCTGACACCGCCAGCACGGACGCACAGGGACGGGCGACATTCAGCGGCACGTGGCGCTCGGGTCCCACTCCGGCGGCGAATGTGCTCGCGGCGACGGTGAACAACTACCCGACCGCGACCGCGGCGCTGTACGCGGTCAATGCCGTGCTGCGACCGCCAGTGATTGTGGTGGACGCCGATTCAATTCTCCGCACTGGGACTGCCGCAAGCGTCACGCCGGACGCGTGGACAGTCAACATCTCGAATGGCGGCGAGATTGCGCTGACGGGGCTCTCGGTGGGTTCGGTCCTCTACAGCGTAGGTGCGACGGACTGGCTGACCACGAGCTTCGGCGGCGGCACGACCTCCGCTCCGACGACGTTGACGCTGACGCCAACCATTGCCGGAATCAAGCAAGGGACTTACACCGCGCGCGTTCCGCTGTTATCCGCAGTCCCCGGCGTTGCGCCTAAAACGCTGACGTACGTGATGGTGCTGGGACAGGCGCCGCCCGTCGCCGTGTCCCTCCAAACATCCGGAGTCGTGGCGACCTCTGGTGAACCGCTGGACCCGCAGCCCGTCGTGCACATCACCGACTTCTTCGGCGATCGCGTGAGCAACGCCGCCATTCAGGTGAGAGTGCGCGTCACCTGTTCTGGGCTCTGCTCGGCGACGTTGCGTGGTGACACTGTTGTCACGTCGGTGGATGGCGCGGTCAGCTTCGCGAGTCTGCGCCTCGACGGCTACGGTCCGACGGCGCTTGAGTTTAGCGCTGTGAACCTGACTCCCGCGGTCATCTCGCCTCTGCCTATCATCCAGGAGGCGCGCAAAATCTTAGTGGTGACGCAGCCCAACGGTGCCATAGAAGGCGCCGCCTTCGCGACGCAGCCGCTCCTGCACGTTCTTGACTCCGCAGGCCTGCGAGTGCGGGGAAGCACGGACGCCGTGGTGGCGTCAGTCGAGTCTGGAACAGGATCGCTCAACGGGACGAAGACGCGGTCAGCAGTTGACGGAATTGTCACGTTCACTGACCTCAGCATGAGTCAGTCCTCCGTCGGTGCGAGGTTGCGATTCACGCAGCCGTCGAACAACGCCCAAGATGTATCCGCCGCCTTCAACGTCCTGACCCCAGCGCGCGTGGTGCTCTCCGCTGATTCTCTTGAGATGCTGGGGACGGCCGCGGGCGCGGCGCCCGTGGCTGTGACCCTCAACGTCAGCAACGGAGGTCAGCAATCACTGACGGGATTGAGCGCAGGGCCGACCACATACGGCCCAGGTGCGACCGCATGGCTCACT
>JAYTDH010000018.1:0-4013 GCA_043736095.1 Gemmatimonas sp. | reverse complement strand
AGCGGGGCGGGCGCCATCGGGCGTCCGCCCCGCTTCGCATTTAGATTTCTCGCATCATCCTCCTTCCTTTATCGGACGTTCGAGATGGCCGGCCACAGTAAGTGGAAACAGATCAAGCACTACAAAGCCGCGACCGACAAGAAGCGCGGCGCGCTGTTCACCAAGTTGCTCCGTGAGATCACGGTCGCCGCGAAGGCTGGCGGCGGCGATCCCGATGGCAACGCTCGCCTGCGGACGGCAATCGAGAACGCCAAGGCCCAGTCGTGCCCCAAGGAGAACATCGAGCGGGCCGTGCTGAAGGGCACTGGTGATCTGGAAGGCGTGGATTACTCAGAAGTGTTGTACGAGGCGTATGGGCCCGGGGGCGTGGCGCTGATGATCCAGGCGCTCACCGACAATCCGACGCGCACTGTTGCCGAGATTCGCGCCAAACTCTCGCGCGGCGGTGGGAATCTCGGCGCAAGCAACTCCGTGTCCTTCATGTTCGATCGGAAGGGGCAAATCTACGTCCCAACCAAGGGCAAGAGCGACGACGACGTGATGGAGAAAGTGCTCGATGCCGGCGCCGAGGATTTCACCAGCGAAGATGAGCAGTTCACGATCTCCACCGCGCCGGCAGATCTGCACGCGGTGAAGCAAGCCCTCGAGAAGGTCGGGATGGTCGCCACCGAAGCGGCGCTCGCGTGGATCCCCAAGAACTCGGTGAAGGTCGAGGGTGCCAACGCGAACGCGTTGGTGAAGCTGCTTGAGCAGCTTGAGGATCTCGACGACGTACAGAAGGTGGACGCGAACTTCGACATCGACGTCGCGGAGCTTGAGGCGTGATGAGGCGCTCTGTGTCGGCGTGCTGATTCTCGGGATAGATCCCGGCACGGCCGTCACGGGCTACGGCGTGGTGCGCACCGGCCCGCCGATGGAGTTGGTGGAGTGCGGTGTGATTCGCACCAAACCCACCCAACCGCTGCCGGAGCGTCTGCGAGACATCGCCGAGGGGGTGCGTGAGTTGATCGCCCGGCACAAGCCGGAGGCGATGGCGGTGGAGGATGTGTTTTACGCGAAGAATGTGCGCACGACCCTCGTGCTCGGCCACGCGCGCGGCGTCATCCTGCTCGCCGGCGCTGAGGCCGGCGTGGCGATCCACGAATACCCGCCGGCCGAAATCAAAAAGGCGGTCGTCGGCACCGGCGCGGCGACCAAGACGCAAATTCAGTTCATGGTGACCAAGCTCCTGCGCCTCAAGTCCGCACCCCAGCCCGCCGATGCCGCTGATGGCGTTGCCGCCGCAATCACCTGCGCAATGCGACTCCCGCTCGCGCGCGCGGTGGCGGGGCTCGCCGTAACCAAGCGCGCCGTAGCAGGACCCAGCATCGCATCACGGGCCCGTCGATGATCGCGCGCATCGAAGGCACACTCTCGGCGCACGGCCTCGATCGCATTGAAGTGCGGACGGCGGGCGGCGTGACATACGAACTGCTTGTGCCTCTCAGCGTCGTCGAATCGCTGCCGCGCGTCGGCGGGGAGGTCGCGTTGCACACGGCGATGGTCGTGCGCGAGGATTCGTGGACGCTCTACGGATTCGCCAATGCCGATGAACGAAAGCTCTTCCAGCGCCTGCTCGGCACCACTGGCGTCGGGCCATCACTCGCGATGAACCTGCTCTCCACGCTGACGGGTGAGCGGTTGGTCCGCGCGATCCGCGAGGGCGATCTCACGGCGCTCACGCGCGTCCCGCGGGTGGGGAAAAAGCTCGCCGAGCGGCTCGTGCTCGAACTCCGCGACAAGCTCGAGGGCGCGATTGAAGGGGCCACACCAGGAAAGGCGATCCCCAGCGGAGGCCCATCGGCGGATGCCGTGCGTGCGCTCGTCGCGCTCGGCTATCAGACGGTCGACGCAGAACGTGCCGTCCGTCTCGCACTCGACGGCGCCCCCAAGGGGGAGAGCACCGCCGACCTGGTCCGTCGGTCGCTCGCGGCGCTCGCGAAGTAGCGTCCGCGCGTAGATTCCTGATATGTCCCGCGCCGAAATCACCACGCCTGAAGTGCTCAGCGACGAGTCAGTCGTCGAGCTCTCGCTGCGTCCGCAGCGGCTCGAGGAGTTCATCGGGCAGGGGAAGGTAAAAGACGCGCTGCGGATTTACATCGACGCCGCGACGGCGCGCAAAGAAGCGCTCGATCACACGCTGCTTTTCGGCCCACCGGGCCTCGGCAAGACGACGCTCGCCGAGCTGATTGCGCGCGAGATGGGCGTGAACATTCACACGACGTCGGGCCCCGCGCTGGAGAAGCCGGGCGATCTCGTGGGGACGCTCACCAATCTGCGCGCCGGCGACATCCTGTTTATCGATGAGATTCATCGCCTGCGTCCGGTAATCGACGAGTTTCTGTATCCGGCGATGGAGGACTGGAAGATTGATATTCGGCTCTCCGACGGGCCGAAGGCACAGACGATTACGATGCCGATTGAGCCCTTTACGCTGATTGGCGCCACCACGCGGCTCGGGATGCTGACGGCGCCGTTGCGCGCGAGGTTCGGAATCGAGCTACGGCTCAACTATTATCCGGCCGACGAGATCGAGGAGATCGTGCACCGCACCGCGGCGGTGATCAACGCAGGGCTCGATGGCGATGGCGCAAAGGAGCTCGCGCGTCGTGCGCGCGGGACACCGCGAGTGGCGAATCGACTCCTTCGGCGGGTCCGTGACTTCGCGCAGGTGAAGGCCGACGGGTTCATCACGCAGGCGGTCGCACGCGAAGCACTGGCGATGCTCGACGTGGATGAGTTCGGGCTCGACGAGATGGATTCGCGGCTGTTGCGTGCGATCATCGAGAAGTTCGAGGGCGGTCCGGTCGGTGTCAGTACCATCGCCGCCGCCGTGGGCGAGGATGCCGACACGATTGAAGAGGTCTACGAGCCGTTCCTCGTGCAGCACGGATTTTTGCAGCGCACGCCGCGCGGGCGCGTGGCCACGACGCAGGCCTATAGGCATCTCGGCTACCCGCCCCCAACGCGCGGCGCCGACACGCAGCCCGAGCTGTTCTAGCGTCGCATTCATTCAGGTCGATGCCCCGCGGACTCCTCACCTCTGACTATGACTTCGCTCTGCCGCTCGATCGAATCGCGCAGAGTCCGGTCGCGCGTCGTGATGAGAGCCGGCTCATGCGTGTGGATCGCGCGAGTGGCGCAATCACCCATCACCGATTCAACGAACTCCCAGAGTTCCTCCGCCCGGGTGACGCGCTCGCGGTGAACACCACGCGAGTCTTTCGTGCGCGACTGCTCGGCGCGCGCGACTCGGGTGCCCCCGCCGAAGTGCTGCTGCTCAAGGAGTCGCCCGATGGGATGTGGGAGGCGATGGTGCAGCCGGGCGCGAAGCTCAAGCCGGGACGCATCGTCACGTTCTCGCCGACATTCAGCGCCGAGATGGGCGCATCAACCGATAGGGGCACGCGCTTCGTGCGACTCTCGGTGGGTGGCGCGTCGACGGGTGATCGCGATGCCGAGCGCGCCGCAATTGCGGCACACGGCCATATCCCGCTGCCGCCGTACATCGAGCGCGGCGACACCGCCGCCGACGCCGAGCGGTATCAGACGGTCTATTCGCGGCAAGAGGGATCGGTCGCGGCGCCGACGGCGGGGCTCCACTTCACGCCGGAGCTACTGGCAACGCTCGCATCGCGCGGCGTGCAACGGGCCGAGGTGCTACTGCATGTGGGTGCTGGAACCTTCAAGCCTGTGGAGACGGACGATCCCGCCGAGCACACGATGCACGAGGAGTGGTACGACGTATCGCAGGCCACAGCCGCGCTGCTCGAGCGGACTAGGCGCGATCGCGGGCGCATCTGTGCGGTGGGCACCACGGCGCTGCGCACGCTCGAGAGCGTCTGGCGCGAAGACGGCACGTACGCGGCCGGGAGCGGCGAGACGCGAATCTTTATCCGGCCGCCGGCCACCGTGCGCTCCGCCGACCTGCTCATCACGAACTTTCACCTGCCCCGCTCGACCCTCCTGATGCT
>JAYTDH010000017.1:0-22152 GCA_043736095.1 Gemmatimonas sp. | reverse complement strand
CTTGTATGGACGGCGCTGAGTTCCACGATATCTCCGTCGCGTTTGATGCGACGACGCCGGCGTGGCCCGGCGATACGCCGTTTCGCTGCGGTTGGGCGTGGGACATGACACAGGGCGCGAGTGTGAACGTCTCCAAGTGGGAGATGAGTCCGCACGTGGGGACGCACGCCGACGCACCGCTGCACGTGCGTCAGGGCGCGGCAGGGGCAGATGCGCTTCCTCTGGCACCATTCCGCGGAGCCGCGATGGTGGTGGATGTGCCGTCTGATGCTGGCGCGCTCACTCTCGCGATGTTGCGTGAGGCAGGATGGTTGCCTGGCACCGAGCGTTTGATTCTTCGCACGCGGTGCAGCACGGCGAGCGGCGTATTCCCCGAGTCGTGGCCGACGATTGCCGCCGAGGCGGCGGTCGCGTTGGTCGGCGAGGGGCTGCGCCTGCTCGCAGTGGATTGCCCGAGCGTCGATGCTCGCGCGAGTACGGATCTCGCGGTCCACCACGCGATTTTCGGCGGCGGCGCCTACGTGCTGGAGAATCTTGATCTGCGGGGCGTGAAGGCGGGGCGATACGAGCTTCTTGCGCTCCCGCTCAAGGTCGGGGCGATTGATGCGGCGCCGGTGCGGGCGCTGCTGCGGAGGCTGTAGCCGCCTTCGCATTCCCATTTTGCTGGACCCGCCGCGTGCGGCGGCGTACTTTTCAGCGTGCCTGACGACCTTCTCCCGCGCCTCCAGCGCTCGCTCGGTGACGCCTTCAAAATCGAGCGCGAGCTCGGTGGCGGTGGGATGGCGCGGGTCTTCCTCTCCACGGAGACCGCGCTCGAACGCCAGATCGTCGTGAAGGTGTTGGATCTCGAAGGCGCGGTCGCAGCGAGCGCCGAGCGATTCCGGCGCGAGGTGAAGGTCATCGCGCAGCTGCAGCATCCGCATGTGGTGCCGGTGCTGAGTGCGGGTGGCGACGACACGCTGCTCTGGTACGCGATGCCGTTTGTGTCGGGCGAATCGCTCCGCGCGCGCCTCGTGCGTGAAGGGGCGCTCCCCCTCGCCGATGCGCTGCGTATTGCCCGCGAGACGCTCGACGCGCTCTCGGCGGCGCACGCGCGCGGTATCGTGCATCGCGACATCAAGCCCGAGAACATTCTGCTCGAAGGGCGCCACGCCGTGGTCGCCGACTTCGGTGTCGCGAAGGCACTCGCCGATGCCGGAGTTGGGTCGGGGCTGACGAGTGCTGGACTCGCGCTCGGCACGCCGGCCTACATGGCGCCCGAGCAGGCGCTGGGGGACGCGACGACGAATCATCGCGCGGATCTCTACGCGGTCGGTGCGGTGCTCTACGAGATGCTCGTGGGTGCGCCGCCCTACAGCGGAAATGCGCAGGCCGTGGTCGCCGCGCACCTGACGGCGCCAATCCCGCGGGTGGAAGATCGGCGCACCGATGTCCCGCCTGCGATAGCGCAGCTCGTACATCGACTGATGGCGAAGAATCCCGCCGAGCGTCCGCAGAGTGCGCACGAGGCGATGACGGCGTTGGAGGAAGTCACGACGCCGGGGGGATCCACGCTCGCCTTCACCTCAGGCGCGGCCGCGGGTGTGGCGGCGGGGGAAGTCGCGCGCACGTTGCGGCATTCGACCTACGTGCGGTCACCGGGGCGTGCGCGGTGGCGGCTCGTCGCGGCGGCGGTGCTTCTCGTCGGGCTTGGCGGCCTCTCGTGGTGGAAGACGCGTGCCCCGAAGACCGATTACGCCACAGGCGCTGATGTCATCGTCGTGATGCCGTTGGGAAGTACGGGAGATTCTGCGCTCGCCCGGCTGGGGCGTGATCTAGTGGTGACGGTGAGCGCGAATCTCGACGGCGTCGGCGCACTGCGCGCCGTGGATGCAATGAGCGTGCTCTCGCGTGCCGGTGCGCTGCCGCAGCCACTCTCGCTCGATGACGCGCGCGAGTTGGGCGCCGCTCTCGGAGCGTCGAGCGTGGTGCACGGCTCGTTGATTCCCGAGGGCGAGTTCGTGCGCGTGGACATCGGGCTTTTCCCGGTGGGTGGTGGCGATGCGCTCGCGCGACTCAGCACGCGCGGTGCGACGCACAGCATCGGAGCGCTCACCGATTCGATCTCCACTGAGCTGCTCCGCCAGATCTGGCGTCGCGGCACGCCGCCCTCGCCGGTGCTCTCGGAGATGACCACGAGTTCGAACGAGGCGTTGCGCGCCTTCCTCGAAGGGGAGCGGTTCTTCGAACTGTTTGATGTGACGTCGGCGCTTGCCTCGTACGCTCGGGCCACCACGCTCGACTCGATGTTCGCGCAGGCGTGGCTCCGCCGGAGCATGCTGCGCGGTCTCGCGGTGATGCCGGTGGATTCCGAGGCGAATCGTCGCGTCGACTCGCTGTTGTATCGGCTGCCGCAGCGGGATCAGGAGCTCTGGACGCTCGCGCGGACGCCGATGCCGTTGCGTGACCGGTTCGCCGCGCAAAAGGTCATCGCCGCACGGTATCCCGAGTACCACACCGCGCAATACCGCGCGGGGGATCTGGCAATCCACAATGGTCCTCGAGTTGGAATCGCGATCACCGAGGCGCTGCCGTACATCGAGCGGCTCGATCAGCTCGCGCCACGGCACGCCGACAATGCGCAGCACCGACTCATGCTCGCCATGGCGATCGGCGACACCGTGGAGATGCTTCGTGCGGCCCGCGACTTTGCCGATCGATCCCCTGGGCCGTCTGGCATATTTGCCCGATCTCTCCATGGCGCGATCGCTCGGTACGATTCGACTGGCGAATTCCAGTCACAAGAAGACGTGCTCGCGTTCTTGCGCGCGGCCATGGCCATGACCGCGACAGCGCCCGCGTTGCAGTCTTTCTTCTTAATGGGGGCGCCCTGGCTCGTCACCCCGGATACGTGGGACGCCACACTGAGCGCTGTCGGCCGTGATCCCGAATTCCGCGCTCTGAGTGAATCGGCGCGTTTCGGGCGCGCAGTCCTCGCGTTCGGGCGGGGTGATGCGTCGCGGGCGATTCAAGACCTCGCCGAGTTCGAGAAAGCTCCCGGCGACGTCACCTTGCGCCTCTCGGCGGTGCGCGCCGCAGCGTGGGGCGCGTGGCTCGGCATCAGCACTCAAGCGGAATTGGATGTGGCGCTGCGGCGCGCCCGGACAACCGTCGCCGATGCGGGACCGCTCGCGACGTATGAGCTGGGATGGGCAGAGGGACTCGCCGCGATCACCGCGCAGGATTCGCTCCGATTCGAGACGGCGATCCGCGCGATCACAGACACCGCGAATGGCACGCGACATATGGTCCGCGGGCTACGCGCGCTCTGGCGCGAACGGCGAACAAAGCTGGTGGATAGTCTCATCGCGGTGGACGACGACGGGATGGCGCAGGGGCTCGCGAACAGCACCGCCATGCCTCTCCATCGCGTCGCGATTGGGCGGGCGCTCACCGCAGCCGGCGACCCGAGGCGCGCTGAGTACTACATGCAGTGGACCGATGGAATGCCAACAACCGCGCGGTTGGTACTAATCGAAGAGTCGACCGCCAATATGCTCAGCTATGAGCGCGGACTCGCCGCCGAGGCCGCGGGCGACCGCCGCGCGGCGATCCTGCACCTCCAGCGCTTCGTCGGGTGGGTGGATCGCCCAGGGCCGGCCCTGCAGCAGCAGGTCGCGGATGCGAAGCAGCGGCTCGCCCGCCTGACTGCCGCTCAGCGCTAAGCGCGCTGGCGCGTAGATATCGGTATGCGCCTCGGTTCATTCGCTCTTCTACTCGTCGTGCCGATCGTCACCGCGTGCCGGCCGATGCAGCCCCGCGCCCCCGAGTCGCCCGCCCGCTCGGTCGCGACGGCATCCCCGGCATCCCCTGCATCCCCTGCATCCACAAGCGCCCCGACCCGACCCGCGCGCTCGCAGGCCGACGTCGACTTTATGACCGCGATGATTGCGCATCACCAGCAGGCAGTCGTCATAGTCGCGATGATTGCGGATCGTACGAGCTCGCAGAACATCCGACTCCTCGGTCTCCGGATCGAGCTTTCGCAGATCGACGAAATCACCCTGATGAAGAACTGGCTCCGCGCACGCGGCGAGCCCGTACCGGGCGAAAGCGAACACGCCGACCACGAGATGCCGGGCGAGCACGATGGCCATCTCATGCCGGGGATGCTGACGCCTGCGCAGATTGAGTCGCTCCGTTCCGCGCGCGGCACAGAGTTCGACCGCAGCTTTCTCCAGTTCATGATCCAACACCACGAAGGGGCGATCTCGATGGTCGCCGCACTGTTCAGCTCCGCCGATGGCGGCCAGCAGGCTGAGATTTACGGCTTCGCGTCTGACGTCGATGCCGATCAACAGATGGAGATTGAGCGCATGCGCCGGCTCCTCGCTGAATTGCCGTAGCACTCCGCCCTCATCGGTCGTTCCGCACCACCACCCTCCGAGGTCACTTGATGTTTCGTTCGCTTCGCGCTCTCTCGCGCCGCCTGCTCGCACTTCTCGCTCTCGTGTCCGCGCCGGCGCTGGCCCAAGAGCCGACACCGCCGCCGCGTCAGCTCGAGCCCGCCTTCAAGTGGGATCCGACCGATCCGCGTCTCAACCTGCGCGCCGGATACGAGGATGCGGGCGAAGCCATCCGCGGAATGACCAAGCTCTCCACCACCCCGCGCCCCGCGGGCTTCGGCGACGCGAGCAACCTCAATGACCCGGGCTACTGGAACTCCGACATCGCGTTCCGTGGGAACACTATGTTCGTCGGCAACTTCCATGGTTGGCAGGCCTACGATGTCACCGACCCCACGAAGCCGCAGCTCAAGGTCGCGGTCGTGTGCCCCGGTGGTCAGGGTGATGTCTCGGTCTGGAACAATCTCCTCTTCATGTCCGTCGAGGCCACCAGTGGCCGCATCGATTGCGGCGTACAGGGCGCCGCTGGCGCCGTGAACGCCGAACGGTTCCGCGGCGTGCGAATTTTCGATATCAGCGATCTCGCGAATCCTCGTCAGGTGAGCGTGGTGCAGACCTGCCGCGGCTCGCACACGCACACGATTGTCCCCGATACGCGCGACGCATCGCACATCTATGTCTACGTGAGCGGCACGAGCTCCGTCCGCTCCGGTGACGAACTCGCGGGGTGCGTGCAGAGCGATTCCACGGCGAACTCCTCGCAGTTCCGCATCGAGGTGATTGAAGTCCCGCTGGCGCGTCCGCAAGAATCGCGCGTTGTAAACGCCCCGCGCATCTTCGGCGATTCTACCGGCAATCTCGGCGTCCTCTGGCAGGGCGGCGATCATGGCCCCGGCACACAGTCGTCGCGCCGCACCAACCAGTGCCACGACATCACTGTCTACTCGGCGATTGGCCTCGCGGCCGGTGCCTGCTCTGGGAACGGGATTCTGCTCGACATTTCCGATCCGGCGCGGCCGCGTCGCATTGATGAAGTGACGGATCCGAACTTCGCCTACTGGCACTCGGCCGCATTCAGCAATGATGGCTCCACCGTGATCTTCACCGACGAGTGGGGGGGCGGGCGTGGCGCGCGGTGTCGCGCGACGGACCCACAGACCTGGGGCGCCGATGCGATCTTCTCCATCGTCGATCGCAAGCTCGTGCTCAAGGGCTACTACAAGCTCCCCGTGCCGCAGACGGCCAATGAGAACTGCGTCGCGCACAATGGATCATTGATTCCCGTTCCTGGGCGCGACATCAAGGTGCAGGCCTGGTATCAGGGCGGCATCTCAATCTTCGATTTCACCGATCCCACCAACGCGTTCGAGATCGCATTTTTTGATCGCGGCCCAGTCAGCGATACGACGCTCATCACTGGCGGCCACTGGTCGGTCTACTGGCACGACGGCAAGATCTACGGTGCCGAGATGGTGCGCGGCACCGATGTCCTCGAGCTGACGCCGAGTGCGCAGCTCTCGCAAAATGAGATTGATGCCGCGAAGCTGGTGAGCGTCCCGACGCTCAACACACAGTCGCAGCCGCAGATTGTGTATCCGGCCGCATATCCGGTGGCGCGTGCGTACGTGGATCAGCTCGAGCGCACGAAGGGACTCGAGGCCACGCGCATCACGGCGGTGCGGACGATGTTGCAGCGCGCCGAGCGCGGCCGAAGCCGAGCCAAGAGTGAAGCGATTGGACAGTTCGGTCGTGTGGCGGAGCAGCTGGAGCGGGACGCTGCAGCGGCACGGGCAATCGATGCGCGCCGGATGCGTGGACTCGCGAGTACGCTGCGCGGGTTGGCCAGCACGCGATAGGACTCGCGCCCGGTTAGGCGGGCGGGAGCGAGATCCCTTCGAGAAAAAAGGCCGCGAGTTCCGCGCGACCACTCAGTCCGGACTTTTCGTAGACGGCTACAGCATGCTGCCGCACCGTGCGCTCACTGCGCCCCGTTGCGGCAGCAATCTGTTTGTGCCCCAGTCCTTTCAGGAGTTGCACCGCGACCTCGCGTTCGGCAGGGGTGAGGCGCCACGCCGTGAACTGCGTATCGATGGCGCGCGCGAAGCCATCGAGCGCGGTGGTGGCCTGTCGTCGCCAAGCCTCTGCCTCCGCGGTCGTCGCCGCGAGTTGAGAGCGGGTCTCACCCAGCGTCCCCGCCGTGCGGCGCCACCCCGCGAAGAGAAAGACTGCGCTCCCCAAGCTGATTGTCACGAGCGTCAGTTCGAGGAGGATGTGCGGCGTGAACCAGTTCGTCGGCCGATCGAGGACGATGTCGAGCGCGGCGAGCGAAGCCACGACGCAGAGGACCACGACCATTCCGAGACGGAGGCGGTCAAGATCGCTCCGGTCGGTTGGATCCGTCGGGGTTGGGTCGGTCGGGTCGTTCTGGTCAGTCTGGTCGTCCATCTGGTCCACGGGAGGGCAGTCCAAGTATCCGGCAAGCGACGTACGCCGCTGAGGCCACGGCACGTACCCTCAAAATACGACACTTGTCGGATAGCGCGCGCCCTCGCGCGCACCGATCCTGCATTCGAGCGATCGCACTCCGCGATCGCGAACTAGGTCACCGACCTCGACAAGGATCAGCCGATGGACGCCCTCCTCTCTAGCCTCATCCCGACTCCCCTGCACCCCGCGGTCGTGCACCTGCCGATGGCGCTCGCCGTACTGATCCCATTCTTCGCGATTGGGGCGATGATCTTTATCGCCCGTGGAAGCCGTCCGGTGGTGGCATGGGGGATCACCACCGCGCTCGTCGCCACGCTTGCGCTCAGCGCCTGGGCCTCGCTCGAGACGGGCGAGGATCAGGAAGAAAAGGTCGAGCGAATCGTCCCCGAAGCGGCATTTGAAGCGCACGAGGAAGCCGCGGATCTGTTCCTCACGCTGACGGTCGTCGTTCTCGGCATCTCGCTCGTTGGGCTTGCCCCGCGGCAGATTGGGACCGGCGCGCGACTCATCGCCACGGTGGGGACTGTGGTGCTGCTCGGCGCGGGCTGGAACGTTGGCCACAGCGGCGGCGCGCTCGTGTACACGCACGGAGCGGCCGCCGCGTACGCCACGCCATCCGCGGTAGGGTCCGACTCGTCAAAGAAGGACGAGAACTGAGCGAGGGCGCTCCCACTCTGGGACCCCGCGCGGTCATATTGGAGGGCCGTCACGCACGTTGCGTGGCGGCCTCGATACGTGGGCTCAGGGAGTGCATTGATGCGCGACGGACGTCAGGCGTGGCAGGGATGGTCAAAGCTCTGGATGATCGCGGCCTTCGTGGCAGCCTGCGGCGCCGGCGATGGCACGATCGCGACGCCGGGCACGCCGCTCACGCGATTGGAGAGCGGTGATTCGCTGCCAGCCATCGCTCGCGTGGCCGCCTACTCTGGCGCGCTCCCCTGCGCCAAGTGCAGCGCCATCGAGACAACGCTCCTGTTGCATCCCGACGGTTCGTATCGGATGCGCGAGCTGCACGTGGGCGACGATGCGCCCAACGTGTTCGTGAGCGTCGGGCGCTGGAGCTATCGCGCCGACAGCGTCCCGCGTGTCACGCTGTTTACGGCTGGAACGCCGCGGCAGTTCGCGCTGCCGGATGCGCTCACGCTCATCGCCCTCGATTCGAGCGGCAAGGCAATCGAGAGTAACGAGCCGCAGACCCTCACGCGCGTCGTCGCGCCGTCGACGCTCGATGGCGTTGTTCGTGTGCGTGGCGAGTTCCGGTATTTCGCCGATGCATCCACGCTTGTCGAGTGCACAGGAGGGACGCTCTTCCCTGTGGCGGGCGACAGTGCGATGGTCCGACTCCAGCGTGCGTATCGAGAGAACGTGCTGGGCGCCGGCGCTAGTGTAATTCTGCAGATGATGGGGCGACTCCAGCCCCGCCCGGGTGGAAAGAGCGGCTCACGCCCCGAGACGCTCGTCGTGGATTCATTCACCGTCGAGCCCCCGCGCAGTACGTGCGAGGCGACGCGAGTGCGGGCGACGGCGGCGATCGGCGACTGGCAGCTTCGGTCGCTTGACGGCACCGCGCTACCCGAACTCACGCGCGAACTGCAACCGACGCTGCGGTTCGTGTTGAATGAACCGATGATGGCAGGCAACGCTGGATGTAATCGATTCACCGGACGCCCCGTGCTACGCGGACTCGATCTATCGCCGAGTGCGCTCGCCATCACGCGGCGAATCTGTGCGGACTCGCTCGCCAATCAGCGCGAGACGCGCTACGCACGCGTGCTGGAGAGCGGCGGCTGGTTCCGCCTCGAGGACACGACGCTGATCCTCTCCTCGGGTGGCGTGGAGCGCGCACGGTTCAGTCCGCGCTGAGTCAGTGGCAGTCCAACATCTCTTGTCGCGTGCGGAACCGCACCGGAGCATCGGTCCTCGGCACCACCCGCACGTCAGTGGGCTGAGTGAGTGCCGAAAGCACGAGGCAGGTCGGCCCTGGCTGTCGTTCGGTGAGGAGCACCCAGAGCGTGTCGCTGACCATCGTCACGTGGCGGATGGCCGTGGAGTAGCCGCCGCTGGATCGCGCCCCGAGTGAGACAAAGACGACCATCTCGGTTGTAAAGTCCACCGCTGGTGGCGCCGTGAGGGGCGCGGTCCACTGTTGAAGCACGTTCCACACTTCGATCCACTGCGCTTGGCTCCGCAGGACACTACGCTGCGCCGTGGTCGCGCCCGAGAAGAAGCGGAACGGGTAGGCGTTGGCGAAGCTCGTGTCGCGCGCCGCGCCACGTGACCACGACGGCGTGTTGAGCGTGACCTCCGACCACTCTGCGTCGGGCTCGGTCGCCGTCTCGAGCGAGCAGGCAAGCGCGCCGGTGGCGAGGGCGAGGAGAAGGGTGCCGAGGGTGGCGTGGCGGACGGTACGCATGATTGAGAGTACCCGCGTGGGTGCCGCCGCGTCACTAGCAGCCAACTCAGCAGGCGCCCCCTCACTGCGGCGGGCTTGCCGCGCGCGGAGGAGGGCGGCATTATCGGCTACACCTCTCGGACGACCAACCATGCAGAGCAAATCGACCACCGTCGCCGCGTACCTGAAGAGCCTTCCTCCCGATCGCCGGACGCCGATAGCGGCAGTACGCGCCGTGGTTCGCGACAATCTGGATCCGCTCATCGAGGAGGGCATGCAGTACGGGATGATCTGCTGGTACGTCCCGCACTCGGTCTTTCCGCCGGGCTACCACGCGACGCCCAAGCTCCCGCTGCCCTACGCGGGGCTCGCCTCACAGAAGCAGTACATGTCGCTCTACTTGATGACGGCGTACGGCGAGGGGAGCAGCGGCGAAGCGTGGATTCGCACGGCCTGGCCGAAGACCGCGAAGCCGCTCAACATGGGCAAGAGCTGCATTCGGTTCAGGCAGATCGAGGAGCTGGCGCTCGATGTCGTTGGCGAGGCGATCCGCCGCGTCAGCGTGCAGGCGTTTCTCGAGTATTACGCCGCGGTGGATCCGCGGAACTACACGCGACCGGCGAAGAAGAAGTAGGCGCGTCAGGCCGTCTTCAGGCCGGTTGCAGGCCGTCTTCAGGCCGTCTTCAGTTCGTCTGCTTCCGACTCACCACGCCCGCGGTCACGAGGCTAAAGAGCAGTCCGACCGGGAGCGGTTCGAGGAAGGTGAAGCCGATGTTGATGAACGGGTTCTTGTACAGCTCGGCGAATTCCACCATCTCTGCGGTAAGCGCGATGAGGCGCGCTTCGCTCTGGCCAGCAGCCTGCGCCTTGGCAATCGCGTGCGCGGCGTAGCGATCGAAGAAGTCGGGCATCAGCTGGTAGTACACGACCTGCCAAGTGATCACATAGCAGACCGTGGCCACCAGCGTGATCATGAGGCCGACCTTGAACGCCGCGCCGAAGCGCAGGGTGCCGCCCGCGATCTCGTCGCGATACCGGCGGACGCCGAAGTACACAAACAGAAAGGCCACGACCATCGCGCTATAGCCGATGATGGCGCCGTTGTCGAAGCCGATCGCGTCCTCGAAACCGAACGAGAGAAGCATCGTCGCCGCGAGGATTGCACCGGCAATCAGTCCGTAGGTCATTACGATCTTCTGCATGTGTCACTCCCTGAGGGCGAGGGTCGAACTATCCGCGAAAGTCTAGCATGGGAATGCGTCGCGGGCGAACGGCCGGAGTCGCGGGGCGCCCGTACCGAGGGCGGAGGCGATAGTATTGAACGTGGTGCTGCTGGCATCTCGCTGGTATCCGAAGGCATCCGCTGGTTCCCCGCTCCGCACCTCCAATGCGTCTGACACTTCGTCCGTTCACCGCGCTTGCGGTTGCCTCATCGATGACCGCGGCATTCGTGCCCACGCTGGCATTCGCGCAGGAGCCTCAGGTCGCGCCCGCCGTGCGCGAGATCGAGACGCAGATTGCCACCGTGATGCCGAAGGTCGTCGCCTGGCGTCGCGACATCCATGAGCATCCCGAACTCGGCTTTCAGGAGACGCGCACCGCCGCGCTGGTCGCGGCGCATCTCCGGGCGCTCGGGATCGAAGTGCGAACGGGCGTCGGCCGCACCGGCGTAGTCGGTGTGCTTCGCGGCGGACGGCCGGGGCCCACGGTGGCGCTTCGTGCCGACATGGACGCGCTGCCCGTGACTGAGCTGGTTGATCTCCCCTTCCGCAGTCGCGTCCGCACACAGTGGCAGGGCAGCGAAGTTGGCGTGATGCACGCCTGCGGGCACGACAATCATGTGGCAGTGCTGATGGGGACCGCCGAAGTGCTGGCGAGCATGAGGGCACAGCTCCCCGGGACTGTCGTATTTCTCTTTCAACCAGCCGAAGAGTCGCTCGGCGGCGCCAGCGCGATGGTGGCTGCGGGCGCACTCGCCGATCCAAAACCCGACGCGATTTTTGGCCTTCACGCGTGGCCCATCCCCGTCGGTACGATCGGTGTGCGTTCAGGTCCGTCGATGGCGGCTGGGGGCAACTTCACAATCATCGTGAAGGGTGTTCAAACACACGGCTCGCAGCCATGGAGCGGCGTCGATCCCATCGTCGCTTCTGCGCAGGTCCTGCTCGGCATTCAGACGATTGCCAGCCGCCAGCTCGATATCACGCATCTCCCGGCCGTCATCACAGTTGGGCAGATCAATGGCGGCAATCGGGCGAACATCATCCCCGACAGCGTCGTGATGGTCGGGACGCTGCGGACCTTCGATGATGCGATGCGTCGCGACATTGAGCGGCGCATCACGCGGACCGCCGAGGACATCGCGCGCTCGGCAGGCGCGACGGCGCGCGTGACTTTCGATCCGCAGGGCACGGCGCTCGTGAACGATTCCACGCTCACCGCACGGATGCTCCCGTCGCTTCGGCGCGCGGCGGGTGCGAACAACGTCAGCACTCTCAGTCTGATCATGGCGTCGGAGGACTTCCCGACATTTACCACGCAGATACCTGGGCTGTACTTCTTTCTTGGCGTGACGCCGCGCGACCAGGACGCGAGCAAGGCGCCCGCGAATCACTCGCCGTTGTTTTTCGCCGATGAGGCCGCGCTGGAGACGGGCGTGCGCGCGATGAGTGGGTTAGCGGTGGACTATTTGCGCGGGGCGCGACGCTAGGGCGCGCGACGTGACGGCTACTTCTCCTTGAACAGTGTGTCGATCGCGATTCCGGCTGCGAGGAGCAACGCTGTGACGGTCGGAGATGTCTCGGCGGGCGCGAGGGCGATTATGTAGTTGTCTGCCGTGGTGAAGAGTTCTCTTCCCACTCCGGCCCACTTTCTGGTGACGGTGCCGAGCACCCGTCCGTCAGTCGAGGTGAACGTAAAGTTCCACGAGATCCAGTCCCCACTCACGGACGCAACCTCCGCGCCGTCAGGATTCATCACGCGGAACGCCCCACCAATCGAGATGAGCTTGCTCTTCAGTGTGCCGAGCTCGCGGTCGCGCGCATCCAGCACGTGTACGGTCGAGTGGAGCAAGCCGAGGCCGCGCTTGAGTGTGAGTATTGGCGCGCCGCCCTCCGACTCGGCGATCACAACAGTCGTCGGCAAAAGCCGTTTGTTAATGAGCAGGCGGAGCGCCTTCAACGCGCCGCCGATGCGCTCTTCCGCGACGCCGATTGTAGCGCCCGAGGCCGGGTCGAGAATGTCGTACGTGTCGCTCAGCCGGATAACGGCGACGCGTTCCTTCACGAGGAATGTGCGGCGGTCGAGCATCTGAGCCTCCGAGGTCGTGGGGACCCTGCAAACTACCACGCTGTCGCGACGGTCGCTGCGCGCGCATCGGAGTAGCAGACTGCATATTGTGTGGGTCGGTGGGCACCATACGGTGCCGCTATTCCCTTGTGGCCCTGCTGGAGGCCCTGCGTGCACGCTCGCCTAGCAAGTCGTTCGATCCTCGCGGTCTCGCTGGCGCTCTTCGCCAGCGCCTGTGCGCAGCGCGGAATGCAGTTCGCCGCGTCCATTCCGGCGACCGTGGCACCAACGCGCTCGATCGCCTCGCTCGACGCCATCGAGTTAGTGCCGGGAACGGGCGCCGCGGCGAGCTACGGCAAGTGCGTGTATGCGCACTATACCGGCTGGCTCACCGATGGTACTAAGTTCGATTCGTCCCGAGACACCACCGCGCGCGGCACACCACGCGAGCCGCTCGTCGTGCCACTCGGCTTTCGCCGCGTCATTCTTGGCTGGGATGTCGGCTTCGACGGACTCAAGGTCGGCGGCCAGCGCCGACTGATCATTCCCTACCAGTTCGCCTACGGGCCGCTCGGCCGTCCGCCGGTGATCCCACCAGCCGCCACGCTAATCTTTGATATCGAATTGCTTGCCGTCGGCGACACATTGCCACGCGCGCCGGGCACACCCGCGCCAGGGTGCGCTCCGTGGTCACAGATCTCCGCGACCGCCCCCGTGGCGCGCTAATCCGCGACATCGGCGTGCGACGTCAGCACGCAACGTCAGCACGCAACGTCAGCAGGCGACGTCAGCGCACAATTTTCGCCGCACGGAAGAGACCGTCCGCAGCCTGCAGCATCTTGCCTCGCAGGCGCGGTGGGTAGTCTGGATGCTCCGCCAAGAACTGCTCCACCACGCGAGCTGCCTCCGCTGACTGGTGGCCCCCGAGCACGGCGTTCATCCAGTTCAGTGGGAAGAAGATGTCGCCCGTTTGCTGGATCTCCTGCACCAGATCGAGACTCGCGCGCAGTTCGGACATCGCCTCCGTCGCGCGAAGCGGGTGGTTCATGAGCCCGACCGCATCAAGCGCCCACGACTCTTGGCGCCGGTTCTCGACCGTCTTCAGCGTCTCGAACAGCTGCACGCGTACGGCGTGATCAGCACTCAGCGCGGGCCGAATGAAGGCGAATCGTAGTTGGCGATCGGGATTGGTGATGCGACCAGCCTCGGTGTCGAGAATCTCCTGTGCGTTGGGCACCGCGCGGAGCGCAAGCGCCTCGGCTAGCCCCGTGTACTGCTGCTCCGAAAGCGGAAGCCCTCGCGGCGTCTCGCGTTTGCGCCAGATGCGCTCGAGGCGAGCCGTCCCCGCGTCGGTGAGTGTCACGGAGACGAGGGCGCCGAAAAACGCGCCCTTCCGGCCGGGAGTTGGCGCGCGATCCAGCGCGGTCCAGAACACCTGCTCCACACGCGGCGCGATGGCCCGGCGGTCTACATCGCTGAGGAATCGCCAGTACACGCCGCGGATGATACCAAGCACCTGCGCGACCACGAGTTCCTCGCGCTCGCGCTCGATTCCCCGCAGCGCCGCGTCGAGTAACTCGCGCGGCGGGATAGAGCCGTCGAGCATCTCTTCATTCAATGACTGCCACGCGACCGCGCGATGTGTGGGTGCCTTCAGCGCATGGACGCCACGCAACAATGCGGCGCGCGACATCGAGTCGAGAGCGAATCGGCCGTAGCTCACACCATCAGCGCCACCGAGCACAAAGCGCACGGGGCCAATCGCTGGAGGGAGTGGCACGACGACCGAATCCCCGCTCAATACGAGCCGCACCAGCGCTACCGAGTCCCCGACGCCGAGCGCGAAGGTTGCCTGCTGTTGCCAACGAAGCGCGCGCGCCGGCCAAGTATCGTGCTGGGTGACGATGAGTTGCGCTCCCTGAACGCGTGCCGTGATCGTCGGGCGTCCCGGTTCTTCGACCCACACCCGACTCCACGCGGCGAGGTCCTCAGTGCTCAACGAGTCGAGAATGCCGATGAGGTCGGGCCAAGTGGCATTCGCGAACTGGAAGCGCTGGAGGTACGCACGAAGTCCCGCGCGCATGGTCGACTCGCCGACAAGCGTCTCGAGTTGCTGCATCACGATCGGCGCCTTCTGGTAGATAATTCCACCGTACAGCGAGCCCGCCTCACGCAGATTCTCGAGCGGCTGTCGGATAGGATTCGCACCCAGCGTCCGATCAATGCTGTAGGCTGTCGGATGATGTGCTTGGAAGAATCGCAACCGTAAATCGATGTCGGGGAAGCTCGGACCGGCAATCTTCGCGGCCATGAAGTTCGCGAAGACCTCCTTCATCCAGACGTCGTTAAACCAGCGCATCGTGACCAAATCGCCGAACCACATATGTGCGGTCTCGTGCGCGATGAGACTAGCGCGGCCGAGTTCCTCGGTGCGTCCCGCCGACTCATCGAGGAACAGACCACCGGCCCGATACCAGATCGCGCCGGGGTGCTCCATCCCGCCGAACTGGAATGACGGCACCGCGAGGAACTCAAACTTCCCAAACGGATAGGGGATGCCCGTGTATTCCTCGAGCCACCTGATTGACGCGGCGTGCAGATCAAAAATCGCCGGCGCGTTCCGCTGGAGCTTGGCGACATCCGTCTCACGGTGATACATCGTGAGGGCGCGGCCATCTCGCACGGCGTGCTCCTCTTTGAGTTCGCCCGCGGCGAACGAAAAGAGGTACGTGCTGATTGGCTGCGTCTCCGCGAAGGCGAGCAGATGCCGCATGGCATTCGTGCTGTCGCGCGAGAGCAGCGCACCATTGCTCAACGCCTTCCACCGTGCCGGAATGCGGAGCCGCACCGTAAAGCGCGCTTTGAGATCTGGCTGCTCGAAGACGGGGAAGGCCGTGGAGGCGCGATCGGGAACGAAGAGCGCGTACAGAAACCCTTCATTGCGATTCAGGGCGGCGTTCGTGCTCTCGAACTTCACCGTCACACGGTGTTCGCCAGCGGAGAGCGCAGACGCGGGGATTACGATATGGTCTGGCACCACGCGGTGATCCACCGGCGCATCATCCAGTTGCACGGCGAGGACATTCGCGGCGGGCGCACGGAAGTCCAGCACGAGCGGGTGGTCAGCATCGCTCAGCACGAAGCGCAACTGGACCTCTCCAATCACGGCCGAGTCGCGAGCCTCGGGGATCTCGAACTGCACGTCGTAACGCAGGTCGGAGAGCACCTGCGCGCGGTGCTCGGCTAACTCGCGCGCGACGCCTGGTATCGGATCCGCAGGAGGGCTCGCACACGCGGTGGCAAGCAGGAGCGCTCGTAGCAGGAGCGCTCGTAGCAGGAGCGCGCGTAGCAGGAGCGCGCGTAGCGGGAGCGCGCGCAGCAGGAGCGCGCGTAGCAACACCGCGCGGCTCGCGAAGGTCCGTCCAGTCCCAGTGGTCATACGGCAAACGTACGGAGAGCTTCGGCGCGGAGCGAGGGCATCGTCGCGCTGCCCCGTGGGATCCCACACGAGCATCGACTCGGTCGCGTCGTACCTGCCGATCCGCGCCAATTCCGCCTTCTCGGCGAGCGGCGGAAGGACGCGCCCGAGCGCAGCGAGCACGCCGATAATCAGATGGCACGCATATTGGCGTCCCGAGTCCCTCTCACCGATATTCACAGTCTACGAGCCGGATGGTCTCGCGCTACGAAGCCCCCTTCCTCGAAACTCGCGAACGCGATTACGCCCTCATGATCTGCTCCCTCCGCCTCCGAGTCCGCGCACTCCTCGCCTTCAGCGCACTTCTCGCCCTCACCGCGTCGCCATTCACCGCTCCACTACACGCGCAATCGCCAGACGCGATCCCGGCGAAGTACCGCGAGATCGCGAACCGCATTATCGCGGCGGCCGAGGCCGACTCCACCGGCGCGTGGGACCGGATCGCCGAGTTGACGGATCGATTTGGGCATCGTCTCTCGGGCTCGCTCGCGCTCGAGGAGGCCATCACTTGGACCGCTGCACAGATGACGCGGGACGGGCTCGACAACGTGCGGACCGAGAGAGTGATGGTCCCGCATTGGGTGCGCGGCGCCGAGTCGCTCGTGCTGGTCTCGCCGCGGCGGCAACCGCTTCCAATGCTTGGGCTCGGCGGCAGCATCGCCACCCCCGCAGGCGGGATCACTGCGGAAGTGATCGTCGTGGCGAGTTTTGAGGAGCTCACGCAACGCGCCGCCGAAGCCCGCGGCAAGATTGTGTTGTACGACGCCGAATGGCGGAGCTACGGATACAACGGCGCGTTCCGGCGACAGGGCGCGATCGCCGCGGCGAAGGTCGGTGCCGTCGCCTCGCTCGCCCGCGCAGCTGGGCCCTACGGCATGCGCACCCCACACACCGGGAGTATGAGCTACGACTCCACCGTACGTCGCATCCCTCATGCGAGTGTTGCCGCAGAAGATGCGATGATGATCCGCCGCATGATTGGCCGCGGCGAGACGGTGCGCGTCACGCTGACGATGAGTGCGCAGATGCTCCCCGATGCCGAGAGCCGCAACGTGATGGGCGAGTTGCGCGGGCGAGAGAAGCCCGAGGAGATCGTCGTGATGGGAGGCCACATCGATTCGTGGGATGTTGGTCAGGGTGCCATGGACGATGCCGGCGGCGTGGTCGTCGCGTGGGAGGCCATCCGTCTCCTGAAGCGCCTCGGCCTCACTCCGCGGCGCACCATCCGCGTAGTCGGTTGGACGAACGAGGAGAATGGAGGGCGCGGCGCCATCGTGTATCGCGATTTGCATCAGCAGGAGCGGCATCAGCTCGCGATCGAATCCGATGCGGGCGTGTTCGCACCGCTGGGCTTCGGATTCACCGGCACCCCTGACGCGCGCGCCGCAATCGAAGCAATCGGCTCCCTCCTCGCACCGATCGGGGCGAGCACAATCGCAGCCTCTGGTGGTGGCGCAGATATCGGGCCGATTATGGCGACTGGAGTGCCCGGGATGGGGCTCAACGTGGATGACACCCGCTACTTCTGGTTCCATCATACGGAGGCCGACACCCCGGACAAGCTCGATCCGCGCGAGGTGCGCCGCAATGTAGCGGCGATGGCGGTGATGGCGTTTATCGCGGCGGATCTGGAGCAGTCGTTGCGCCCCTGAGGCCAGCGGAACCCGGATCACCCCTCCGCGTGTGTATCTTCACAAGACAACGCGGTCCAACTAACGCAGTCCCGATCGGAGTTTACGATGGAAGGAAAGTCTGGTGAGAACGGCGGCAAGTGCCCCGTCATGCATGGCGCCGCCAAGGCGATGACCGCTGGCGGCACGTCGAATCGCGATTGGTGGCCTAATCAGCTGAACCTCGCGATTCTGCACCAGAACTCGCCCCTTTCCGACCCGATGGGCGACGAGTTCAACTACGCCGACGAATTCAAGACACTCGACCTCGAGGCCGTCAAGAAAGATCTCGTCGCGCTGATGACCACCTCACAAGATTGGTGGCCCGCCGACTTTGGCCACTACGGTCCCCTCTTCATTCGCATGGCCTGGCATAGTGCCGGCACGTACCGCACGGCCGATGGCCGCGGTGGCGCCTCAGCGGGGACGCAGCGTTTCGCCCCGCTGAATAGCTGGCCAGACAACGGCAATCTCGACAAAGCGCGTCGCCTCCTCTGGCCCCTCAAGCAGAAATACGGCAAGAAGCTCTCGTGGGCCGATCTGATGGTCCTCGCCGGCACTACGGCGATGGAGTCCATGGGATTGCCGAGTTTTGGATTCGCCGGCGGCCGCGTGGACGTCTTCGAGCCCGAGGCTGACATCTACTGGGGACCAGAGGCCGAGTGGCTCGGCGACAAGCGCTACACGGGCAATCGCGAGCTCGAGACTCCGCTCGCCGCTGTGCAGATGGGGCTCATCTACGTGAACCCCGAGGGCCCGAACGGCACCCCCGATCCCCTCGGCTCGGCGATCGACATCCGCGAGACGTTTAAGCGCATGGCGATGAACGACGAAGAGACCGTTGCGCTGATCGCCGGTGGTCACACCTTCGGTAAGACGCACGGCGCCGGAGATCCGGCGCTCGTAGGCCCCGCCCCAGAGGGAGCAACAATCGAGGAGCAGGGCCTCGGCTGGCTCAACAAGTTTGGCAGCGGCAAGGGCGACGACGCCACCACGAGTGGACTCGAAGGCGCCTGGACCCCGCACCCGACGCAGTGGGACAGCGGCTACTTCGACACCCTCTTTGGCTACGAGTGGAAACTCACGAAGAGCCCCGCCGGTGCGCATCAGTGGACGCCCACCGATCCGGCCGCAAAGTCGACCGTCCCCGATGCGCACGATGCGACAAAGCGTCACGCTCCGATGATGTCGACGGCGGACATGGCGCTGCGCATGGATCCGATCTACCTCCCAATCTCGCAGCACTTCCATAAACATCCGGATAAGCTCGCGGATGCATTCGCGCGCGCGTGGTTCAAGCTCACGCATCGCGATCTCGGCCCGCGGACGCGTTACCTCGGCGCGCTCGTGCCAACCGAAGTGTTGATCTGGCAGGACCCGATTCCCGCGGTGGACCATGCGCTCGTGGACGCCAAGGAGATTGCCGCGCTCAAGGCGACTATCCTCGCCGCGGGAGTACCGATCTCACATCTGGTCTCGACTGCGTGGGCCTCGGCCGCGAGCTTCAGAGGGTCCGATAAGCGCGGTGGCGCGAATGGCGCACGCATCCGTCTCGCGCCGATGAAGGACTGGGAGGTCAATCAGCCTGCCCGCTTGGCCAAGGTGCTCGTCGCGCTGGAGAAGATCCAAAAGGAGTTCAACGCGGCGCAGCGCGACGGGAAAAAGATCTCACTCGCGGATACGATTGTGCTCGCCGGTGCGGCAGCGGTCGAGCAGGCCGCAAGGAACGCCGGCTCCAACATTGTCGTGCCCTTCACGCCGGGGCGCATGGATGCGTCAGCGGCGCAAACTGATGTAGAGTCTACCGCCGTGCTCGAGCCGACGGCCGATGGATTCCGCAACTATCAAAAGGCCGAGTACACCGTCTCTGCCGAAGAACTACTGCTTGATCGTGCGCAGCTCCTCACGCTGACCGCGCCTGAGATGACGGCGCTCGTGGGCGGGTTGCGCGTGCTGAACGCAAATGTCGGACAGGCGCAGCACGGCGTGTTCACGAAGCGCCCCGAGGCGCTCACGAACGACTTCTTCGTGCACCTGCTGGACATCGGCACCACCTGGAAGCCGGTGACGGGTTCGCACGGTGTGTTTGAGGGACGCGATCGCGCAACCGGCGATGTGAAGTGGACCGCTACGCGCGTAGATCTGATTTTCGGATCGAACTCGCAACTCCGTGCAATCAGCGAGATCTACGCCTCAGACGATGCGAAGGAGAAGTTCGTGCACGCCTTTGTGGCGGCGTGGACCAAGGTGATGGAGCTCGACCGTTTCGATCTGGCCAAGTAGCGGACGCCAGCGCAGCATCGCACCGTTCGGCAGCGCGTAGAGCGCGTCGGCGGTGCGCAGATCGCGCGCGGTCGCGCGCACGTCCAGCATGTCCGGACGCAACTGCGGGAACATGATGTCGGCGCGTGCATCGCTATGCATCAGGCCGAGCGCGTGTCCCATCTCGTGCATCGCCGTCTGCCTGATGCGGGCGCGCAGATGCGGCCCCATGCCGTAGGCGACGCCCCGGGTGATCAGCGCGGGGTCCGGATTGCTCGGTGCGCCGGCCTCGATGCGGGGCACGACGACGGCGATGCCACGACTTTCGAACTTCAGTCCCTTTCCTGCAGTCCGCCATTGGTTGTTCGACACGCCCATGCGGCCCGGCTCGTAAAGACCCTCCGTCCACACGACCTCAATGTCGGGAATCGGGATGGGAAGGTTGCTGGCGTCGATGACGATTGGCATCGGATGTCCGCTCCACGCCTTGATGCCCTCAATCGCCGCCGCACGAACCTGCTCGGCGATCTCGCCTTCGAGGAAGTGCGGCAAAGAGACCAGGACCCGGAGCCTACCCTTGGTGAGCGGCCACCGCGCCACCTGGAAGTTGCGACGCTCGCTGCAGAGATACCCTGCGCGCGGACACACTTTCTCGGATTCGGGGGTGAGGCCGATTCCCTCCTCCAACTCGGCCGCGGGACAGGCGATCGTATCGGAGCGGCCGCAGCCAGGGCGGACACCGAACCAATAGACACCGAGCGCGACGACAGCGAGGAGGATGAGCTTCTTCACTGCGGCGCTCCGGCGGGGCTTCGAGAGAGAGTCTGCTTCGTCCGACGCACACAACGATGCACCGCCGAGCGAACACGCGCTACGGGCAGCCGCGCCGGTGCCGTCAGGCCTGAGCGCGGGCGACGTTCGCCTTGATGGCCGCGCGGATCAGCGCCGTCAGTGCCTTCGTGTTCACCCGCTCTCCCTCGCGGATGTCGATTGCGCGTCGCGTGTTGCCCTTGAGGCTGGAGTTGAAGAGGCCCGCTGGGTCCGGCAGTGTCGCGCCGTGTGCGAACGTCATCTTCACGACCTGCTTGTAGGTCTCGCCGGTGCAGATCAACCCGTCGTGCGACCAGACGGGAACCCCTCGCCACTTCACTTCCTCGAGTACCGCAGGATCGGCTTTCTTGATCACGGCGCGGATCTGCGCGAGCGTCTCTCCACGCCAATCGCCGAGGGATTCAATCTTCTCATCAATCAACCGCGACGCGTCGCTCACCAGAACGACTCCCCTTCGCGTCCTCGCACGACCTTGACGCAGTGCTTCGCGATCTTGCGGATGAGCACCGTCGGCAGCGGCTCGTCGTAGGGGAGTTGGAGCATGTGCGTCGTCGTGCGGTAGGGCTCCAACTCCTTGGCGAAGGTCACCAACACTCCGGTCGCCGGCGAGAAATTGAGATGCGCCTTGAACGCAGAGAAGGCGAACAAGAACCTCGGCTCCACAAAGAACGGGTTCCCCCACTTGATTGCTTCTTGGGCCTTCGGCGCGACGCTCTTGAGAATCGCATAGAGTTCTCGTAAATGCGGCTGCCCGGCTGGCGTCGCAGCGCTGATGTACTCAGGAATCGTCGTCGGGCGCTTTTTCGGCATCGTAGTTACAGAGTAATGGCAGTCTCACTCGTAGGCCAGCGCCGCCGCCGTCGGTACACGCATCGCGCGCATCGCCGGCCACGCGCAGGCGACGACCGAAACCACCGAGACGAGCACGAGCCAGGTCAGCACTCCACCGAGATCCGGTGCATACCTCGCCGGCACGGGCAGCATGATCCGACTAAATGCCTCGCCAAGCGCGAGACTCATCGGAACCGAGAGTGGGATGGCCACGACCCAGCTCAGGAGCGCAATTGTCATGCCCTCGACCTGCACGAG
The DNA here is from genome assembly GCA_043736095.1 of Gemmatimonas sp. Taxonomy (GTDB): domain Bacteria; phylum Gemmatimonadota; class Gemmatimonadetes; order Gemmatimonadales; family Gemmatimonadaceae; genus Pseudogemmatithrix. Next base: position 270 of record JAYTDH010000017.1, on the reverse strand, counting down.
CGCGAGGATTGCGCCGTGCCGCGCACCGATAGCGCGGAGCACACCGATCTCGCGCGTCCGCTCCAACACGGCGAGCCCCATGGTCGACGCCAACGCGAGTCCACCCACGAGAATCATCACCCACCCCATCACGCCGAGGAACGAGACGACCATCAACAGATGATCGTCCACGCCTCGCTTGGCCTCGGAGAGCATCGTACTCGCGCTCACGATCTGCCCGCGTTCGGCGAGTGCGCTTCGCAGGCGTGCGATGAGGTCGAGCTGCGACGC
>JAYTDH010000016.1:0-2332 GCA_043736095.1 Gemmatimonas sp. | reverse complement strand
CGCGATGTGCTGGGGCAAGAACTTCAGGGCGACCGGGCGGCCGAGCGCAGTGTCTTCCGCCTTATAGACAACTCCCATCCCGCCCTCGCCGAGTTTGGCAAGGATCTGGTAGTGAGATATGGTCCGACCGATCATACAGAGAAGTGCTTGCGCACAGAGTAGTCGCCCCGGTTGTGAGGACCGCGCGTCATGCTGATATCCGATTCTATCGTATGGCTGCCTGCCATCTCGTCCGCAAGTTCGCCCAAACCCTCGCGCATAGTGCAGATCCCAGACGAACCGCTGTGACCCGGCCTTCACCGAGGGCACAGCAACAGGCCTGCTGAACATATACAGACCGCAAGCACGCGCCCGGCTATCCCGGATGCGTATAACGTCAGCTTCCGCAGCGGGCTCTGCAACCAGATGCGCGCGCAGCGCGCTTCCGTAGACGCCCGTCTGCCGCAAGCATCGTGATGTCGGCGCCTCGCGAACGTTGCGCCCAGAGGGCTCGCCGCGCAACGGAACGGTGACGGGCCGCGCCCGAGTCGGGCGTATGCTCGGCGCTCCTCGGTCCCGGAGCGCGCATGCCCGACGCGGCGTCGGCGGCGCGGGGCGTCTATACGCCCCGGCGCCCGCAGGCCTCGCCGCTCTTTCGGTTGGTGTCGGACCATCTGCACCGCCTGCAGACGGTCTACGACGAGCGCTTCGTGCGCGAGTACGGCCCGAGGCGCCCCGTCGTGGCGCAGGTCACGGACAAGTTCCTCGCCTGTGGCGTGCTCGACCACGGCTTCGCCCGCATCCGCTGCGACGCCTGCGCGCACGAGTCCCTGCTCGCGTTCTCGTGCGAGTGCCGCTACTTCTGCCCGAGCTGCCACGCCAACTGGCATCCGCACCTGCACCTCCTCGTGACCGATGGCGGCTTCCGGCCGGACGGCACATTCGTCTCATGGCCCGCCCACGACACGGCCCGGTTGACCGAGGCGTTCCGCCGCGCCATGCTCCGGTTGTTCGTGCGACTGGAGCTGTTCGACGAGGAGCAGGCCGCCGGTATGCTCAGCTGGCCACACTCGGGGTTCCACGTGCACACCGCCGTGTGGGTCCCGGAGGACGATCGCGCCTTCGCGACCCGCCTCGCGCGCTACTGTGCGCGGAATCCCGTCGCGCTGGAGCGGCTCACCTACGACCGCAGCGCGATGGTGGTGACGTACCGGTCGGACAAGTCCGAGGGCCCGACGGTGGGGACCGAGACCGTGGACCCGCTGGAGTTCCTGGCCCGGGTGCTCGTGCACATCCCCGACAAGGGGCACGTCACGACGCGGAACTACGGCTGGTATGCCAACCGTCCGCGCGGGATGCGGCGGCAGGCCGAGCCCGCCACCGCCAATGCGCCGCCCGTGATCGTCCCTCCACCGAGATTGGCGCCCACCGAGGCCAGCCGCCGGTGGGCGGCGCTGCTGCAGCAGATCTTCGAGGTCGGCCCGCTCGCGTGCCCGTCCTGCCACAGCCCCATGCGGATCGTCGCCTTCATCACGCAGGCGTCGGTGATCGACCAGATCCTCGCGCACCTCCGCGCCCGCCTTGCGCCCGCGGCCCACACCGGCGCGCGGAGCCCCCCACCGGCGCGCGGAGCCCCCCATCGACGCGGGCCCCCGCGAGCCGGGGCACGGCACGCGCCCCACGCCCGTTCGCTGCCGCCCCGACGACCCCATGAGGTCGCGCCCCCCCCCGACGCCCCGCGGCCACGCGGGGACGTTCGGCGCGCACGGCGCCCGTGCAAGACGCAGGGCACACCGCCGCCCGTCCGCGGCGCTGGCGAGGTAAGGGATCGCGCCGTACGCTCGACGAGTAGTCGACCGACCCCGATTGAAATTCCTATCCCGACTCGACATACCAGCCATGGTCGAGCGAAAGGTGCTCGGCTTCAGCACGGCGCGCATCGAAGAGATCATTCGCGCCGTGACGCAGAAAGAGCTCAACCTGATCGTGAATCTTGGTTACGTGCTCGGCGCGGTGATTGGCGTACTGAGCTTCGTCGGCACGCAGTTGATGCGAGGCTAGCTCTCGACGAAGGCGCGCTGCTCGGCCGGGAACGGCGCCTTGCTCTGGAGCGCGATCGGCGCCCAGTTGCGTGCTCGTGCTACGGGTTTGCGAGGCGCCAGATCGAGTAATTCCGGCGGTGACCAATGAGGGTGTAGCTTGCAAACGCTGACGCAAACGCCGGGTCTTCGCCAAGCCACTTGAGATAGTCAAAGGGAATCCCGCCAAAATAAGACTTTGACGCGCGCTCATCGACGATGACAATCGTGGGCCGGCCAGTCAAGAAGTCCTCGACCGCCATTCGGCGCGCGGT
>JAYTDH010000015.1:0-8486 GCA_043736095.1 Gemmatimonas sp. | reverse complement strand
GACACATTCACGCAGTGCGTAAACGTGTAGTCGTCGTAGTCGCGGATTGTCGTCAGCCCCACGAGTGACGTCTCGTCACTCAATATCTGATCGACAATGCCCTGCACCACGCGCTTGATCTTCTTGACGTTGGGACTCTGCCCCATGCGCACCGAATTAATCACCTCTTTCGTGGTGACCACCGACTGCTGATAGGTGCGCTTGGCGCGTTCCTTGGACTCGAGGTCATCCTGCGGATCGTCTTCGCTATCTGACGGCGGCGCCAAATCGAACACGCCAATGGTCGTCTCATTCAAGCGCATCTGGAGATTCGCGTACCGCTCGCCCGGGCCCTTTCCCACCGGCTTGATGAGGAACGAGAGCAGGACTGTCCACTCGCGGATCGTCGGCGCAGTGGAGAAACGGATCAAGCCAACACCTGAGTCGCGACAGCGATTGAGCAGGAACGAGAAGCTCGTGAAGTTATCGAGATCGAGCTTCATGCGCGTCGCGTTCAAGAACAGGAACTCACCAGCGAGGCGGAACTCGCATTCTCCGTCTCCGGCGATGAGTTCGCGCGAGAGATTCGTCAGGTCCTCGAGTCCCTTCTGCACCACCGCATTCTCGAGCGGATACATCTTCAGGTTCCGCAGCGCGATATACACAGACGTCACCCAGGTCCGGCCGATCCGTCGCACACTCCCTTCGCCGAGTCCCGTCGTGGTGATTGCCTGCGTATTGCGGGCGATGATGCTCCGCGACCCGTCCGATGGCGTACCGTCGCGTGGATCGGTCATGCGACACTCCCGCCGCGGAGGGCGCGCGCGACCGCATTGCGCACGATCACGTCTTTTTCGCTGGAGGCGCGCTGGAGTGAGGCACGTGCGGCATCCGTGTTGATCTTCCCCAGGGCAATCGCCGCACAGGCGCGCAGTTCCGGATCTTCCTTCCGGCTGAACAAGCCGCCCTTGGCATGCAAAATGGGATCGAGAATCGCAATCCCCGCATCACCGCAGATCGTGCCGAACAACTCAAAGAGCGCAATGCGCTCCGTGCGATCAATCTCTCGCGTGGACTTCCCCTGGAGGATAGCCTGCACCTTTTGCGTCGCGGGGCGATGCGTACGCGCGGCGAGGGCGCGAATCGTGGCCAGACGAATATCTCGTTCCGGATCCATGAGCGCCGCCTCGAGCGCAGTGAGCGCGCCCGGTGTACCGATGTCCGTGAGCGCTGTGACGGCTGCCGCCCGGAGGGGCCGCTCAACGCCGCTCTGCAGGACCTCGCCGAGTGCGGGCACCGCCGATGCCGTACGCATCGAGCCCGCGCGGCGGATCGCCTCGCGCGCCACGGCCGGCTTCGCATCACGCACCAACTTCACCAACTCCGCCGTGTTCGAACTCGCCAACCGTTCGGCTGACGATTCGAGCAATGGACGGAGCTCGCTGTTCTGCGTGCGATCGATATGCTCAAGTAGCGGCCCGAGCGCTTCGGGCTTCAGCTGCGCGAAGAGCAGGTTGAGATCCTCCCGCGCCGGGAGCGTACTCGACTCCTCCATCGCTTGCAGCATCTGCGCCAATGCGTCCGGATGCGAGAGTCGATCTGCCAGCTTGCCGAGGCGCTCGCGATCCTGCGGGCGTACTTCGCGCGCGCGCTGGAGCGTGCCTTCCAGCTCTTTCAACAAGAAGGCTACCGTGGAAAACTGCCCAGCGGTGAGGAGATGCAGCACGAGCGCCTCAATGTCTCCAGCGACCTCATCACGGACGAGAGGATCGACCTGCAGTTCGAAGATATCGAGCAGGGCGCAGAGCACGATGCGCCGGAGATCGAGTGTGTACTCCCGCTGCGTCTCCTGCCGTAAATACTCAATCTCATTCGGATCGAGGAAGTAGAGCGAGGCATCGAAGTCGTCCATGCTGACGACGCCAGCGGCGCGCGCAGACGTCGACTCGGTGGGCGTCGCGCTTGCGTCGTCCTTGGCTGCGTCCTTCGCCTCTTCAATCGCTTCCGCAGGATCAGCAGCCTCGCGCCCCTCCGCAGTCGGCCAGCGACCCGGTGTCGCATCGGGATTGAGCGGCGCGGCGGCATCGTTGATCTCGACGTACCGATACTTGAGACACTCGAACTCCTGCTCCCAGAGCAGGGTGAGCAGATCGTCCTCTTGCGGTAGCGCGTGCCGCACCTTGGGGATAATCGCGAGGAACTTTCCAAGTTCCGCGTCCTCGAAGCCCGGGAAGAGCGTGAACTCGCGCAGACCATCCTTGAAGAGCAACCACGGGAGCGAGTCGCCGCCCTTCTCAGGATGATCGTTCACCACCTTGCCGGCGTACTTGAGCTGCGTGTCGGTCACCTGGAGCACGAGGCTCCCGGTTAGCTCCCAGAGTGGCTCAATCGCGGCTGTCGCGTTCGCGAGCGCTTTCTGGTAGGTCGGGTTGTTCGGCAGGTACAGCTGATGCGCCTTGATCGTCTTGTCGAGGACCTTGAGCATGTCCTCGACCATCGCCGGCGGACAATCCGGCGCCTGTTCCTCAGGCTCCATCACGTCGGGCGCTGTCACCGACCCAACTCGGCGCCGAGGATCTCCGCGACCTGCGCAACGTCTTTGTCGCCACGACCACTCACGCAGAGGAGGATTTCGTCGTCGGAGGCGAACGTCCCCGCTTGCTCCGCCAGCCACGCAATTGCGTGCGAGGTCTCGAGCGCCGGGATGATTCCTTCGAGGCGGCTGAGCATCTCGAAGCCGCAGAGGGCGGCCGCATCCGTGACCGAGACATACTCGGCGCGCCCAGAGTCGCGCAGGAACGAATGCTCGGGGCCGACGCCCGGATAATCGAGGCCGGCGGAGATGGAGTGTGCCGGATGCACCTGCCCATCTTCATCCTGCAGTAGATAGCTCAGCGTCCCGTGCAGCACACCAGGAACACCCTTGGTGAGCGATGCCGAGTGACGTCCGGAGTCGAGACCTTCTCCCGCCGCTTCGACGCCGATCAAGCGCACGCTTGAGTCGCTCACGAAGGCGTGGAAGATCCCCATCGCATTCGAGCCGCCGCCGACACAAGCCACCACCATGCTCGGGAGTCGGCCAGCGCGCTGAAGCATCTGCGCGCGCGCCTCGCGTCCGATAATCGCCTGGAAGTCCCGCACCATCCGCGGATACGGCGCGGGCCCGACCACCGAGCCAATGATGTAGTGCGAGTCCTCACAGGTCCCGACCCAATCGCGGATTGCCTCGCTCGTCGCATCCTTCAGCGTGCGTGTACCGGCCGTAACCGGCACGACGGTCGCGCCCAGAAGGCGCATGCGAAAGACGTTCAGCGACTGGCGACGCATGTCCTCCTCGCCCATATACACGACGCATTCCAGCCCGAGGCGCGCACAGACAGTGGCCGTGGCCACACCGTGCTGTCCCGCGCCGGTCTCGGCGATGATGCGACGCTTCCCCATGCGTTGCGCGAGCAGCCCCTGCGCCATCGCGTTGTTGATCTTGTGCGCGCCCGTGTGATTCAGATCCTCACGCTTGAGCCAGACGGGCGCGCCTAGGCGCTTCCCAAAGGCCGGCGCTTCCGTGAGCGGCGAGGGACGCCCGACGTATGTCTCGAGCATGTGCATTAACTCACGCTCGAACGCGGGATCCGCGAGCGCATCCGCGAGCGCAATCTCCAGAGCCTCGAGCGCGGGGACGAGTGTCTCCGGCACGTACTTCCCACCGAACGCACCGAACCGATCCGTCGCGACCTGCGTCATCGCACCTCGTGCGCGTGCGCCGCTCGGGCGAAGGCGCGCATCCGTTCAGGGTCTTTGATCCCGGGAGTCGATTCCACTCCCGATGACACATCCACCACATCCGGTGACGCCAGCGCGATCGCGCGCGCGACGTTTTCCGGTCTGAGACCTCCCGCAAGCACTACTCGACCGCGCGCGCGAAGACGTGCGACGTCGGGTGCCAGCGCGGCCCAATCAAGCGCCACGCCGGTACCGCCCAACTGTCCCTCGACTGCAGCATCGAGCACCACGGCATCTGCCCCGATGTCAAACCAGAACGCGGGATCAGCCTCCGCCCGCGGCACACTTGGTTGGGTATGCGCCACCCCCCACACCAGACCATCAAATTGCATCCGCAATCTTACCAACTGTGCTGCGTCAACGCTACGCGATAATTGTAGCACATCGAGTGCAGTCTCGTCCGCGATTTGGAGGATGCTGTCAGCGTCCTGCACGCCGAAGACGCCGACGCGCGCAACGCCCGTTCCATTAACACTCGCGAGCACCGCCTGAGCGCGCGCTGGCGTGAGCAACCGCGGGCCGCCGGCGAAAATAACCCCGCAATACCGCGCCCCCAGCTCGACGGCGAGTTCCGCGTCCTGAGGCCGCGTCAGCCCGCAGAACTTGACCGCGACGGGGTGGTCAACCACGCGTCCGCCGTGGCACCGCGCTCAACCCGCGCACGAGCGCAGTCGGATCGCTGGCCGTCGAGAGGACCGATCCGATGAGGACCGCATCCGCGCCGGCCGCCGCCGCCGCCCGTACCCCGTCCACATTCGTGATTCCGCTCTCGTAAATCGCGATACGGTCCGCGGGGATCTGCGCAACCATCCGGGCCCCGACCTCCGGATGAATGATCAGCGTCTCCAGATCACGATTGTTCACGCCAATCACCGCCGTCGGGACCTTCAGTGCTCGCGCCAACTCCCGCTCATCGCGAATCTCGATCAGGGGCGTGAGCCCCATGCCGATCGCCTCCGCAGCAAGCGCTGCGAGCTGCCGCGGCGCGAGCGCTCGGGCAATCAGCAAGGCCGCGGAGGCCCCGTACGCACGCGCTTCCATCAGCTGGACTGGGTCGGTGATAAAGTCCTTCCTGAGCAGCGGAACCGAGACCGCGATCCTCGCGTTGCGGAGATCGCTCAAGCTCCCACCGAACCGATTCGGCTCCGTGAGAATCGAAAGCGCCGTCGCCCCCCCTTCTACATAGAGGGCAGTCCGGGCTTGCGCGTCGAGGCTCCCATCGAGCATCCCCTTGCTCGGCGAACTCCGCTTGAGCTCGGCGATGACCGCGACGCACGGCAACCGCAGGGCTGCCGCGAAATCAGGAGGCAGCGCGAGGCCCGCAATAATCGCCGCAAGCTCGCGCTTCCCGAGCGCGCTCTCCCTCGCCCGCACACGGGACTGCTCGGTCAGCTCCCCAAGCGGTCCCACCGGCGGAACCCACTCCTCATGATCGGACGCGTTGCCTTGTGCTTCGGTCAATGTTCGGATACCGTTACTTCGGAGTGTGTTCGGGCGTCCTGCCTGACGCAGGGCCATTCGGCCCCGCGACCACCCTCTACCACCATCGCAGGGGCGATTCCATGGCGCTCACCAAGGTTCAGCGGAAAATTCTCGACTATCTCCAGAGTTACACGTCGGAGCATGGCTACGCGCCGAGCTTTGAGGAGATTGCCGAGGCGTTCAACTATAACTCGCTGGCGACGGTGCACGAGCACCTGTCCAACCTCGATCGTAAGGGATACATCCGGAAGGCGTTCAATGAGTCCAGGGCAATCGAGATCCTGCCCAGCGAGGTTTTTCCGAGGGCGATTGAACTCCCCATCCGCGGGACCGTCGCTGCCGGTCTTCCGCTCGAGGCCTTCGAAAGCAGCGAGACAATTGCGGTGCCCGACGCCTTTGTGCGGCGCGCTGGTGATCACTACGTGCTTCGCGTGAAGGGTGACTCGATGATCGACGATCAGATCAGCGACGGTGATTATGTCGTCGTGCACGATCGTCCGACCGCCGACAACGGTGAGATGGTGATCGCCATGCTCGAAAACGCCGGGGCGACCGTGAAGCGATTCTATCGCGAGCGGGATGGCCGTGTGCGCCTGCAGCCAGCGAACGCCGCGATGCAACCGATTTACGTCCGGCAGGAGGACGTGCAGGTCCGGGGAATCGTCGTCGGGGTCATGCGGCGCTACTGAGGGCACTCGCCCGCAATCAGTTCTACCGACGGGACGCGGTCGCCGAGCGCAGCCGCCCGAGCGCGTCCCAACCTCGCCCCGTGTGCAGCGCCTCGCGCGCCAAAGTGACTCCCGCGGCGAGTGAGGTGGACTTGCCGCCGACGTAAAGCGCGGCGCCCGCATTCAGTACCACGGCGGCTTCGGCGCCCACCGTGCCTTTCCCGAGCAGAACGCGCTCGATTACGGTCGCGTTCTGGTCTGGTTCGCCACCCGCGAGATCCGCCGCGCTAATCCCCGCAATCCCCACCTCGGCAGGATCAAACGTCCAGCGCGTCACCTTAGGGCCCTTTATCTCGATTATCGTGGTCGGGCCAAGTGGGGAAATCTCATCCATCCCTGGCGCACCATGCACCACGAGCGAATGCACGGTGCCGAGTTCGAGCAGCGCGCCGGCGATGAGCTCGAGTCGCATCGGATCCGCGACCCCAATCACCTGACGCCCCGCCATCGCCGGATTCGCGAGTGGCCCAATCAAGTTCATCACGGTCTGGATGCCCATCTCGCGGCGCACCGGCCCGACATGCCGCATGGCGGGATGCATCGCTGGCGCGAACATGAAGACAATCCCCGCATCGTCGAGCACCTCGCGCATCCGTGCGACGGGGACGTCGATCGGCACGCCGAGTGCCTCAAGCACGTCCGCACTGCCGGATTTGGACGTGAACGACCGGTTGCCGTGCTTCGCAATCCGCACGCCTGCGCCCGCGGCGAGTAGCGCGGCCGCAGTGGAGATATTGAAGGTGCCAACGGTGCCGCCGCCGGTACCGCAGGTGTCAACCAGCGCTGTCGGATCGGCGCTCTCGATCCGCAACATCGCCGCGCGAAGCGCGCGCGCCGCGCCCGCGACCTCGCTCGCGCGCTCCCCGCGCATGCGCAGACCCATGAGCAGCGCGGCCATTTGCGCCGGCGTCCCTTCTCCCGACATGACCGCGCCGAATGCCTCAGCGGCTTGTCCAGCGTCGAGCGTTTCACCGGCGACCAACTGTTTCAAGAACTTCTGCAGCGTCACACTACTCACGCGAGATGCCTCGCCAGTCGCTCTGGGAGCTGCGCCTCGCTCGCCACGAGCGAGATGACCAACCCCAGCAGACGGACGCGCTCCACATCTTCTTCCACGAACAGCCCCTGTTGCACACGATTGGTGAGATTCACCACCCCCACCAGCGCATCATGATGCACGAGCGGGAAGGAGATAAAGGACCCGCTCGACATATAGTCGTCTTTTAAGAGCTGATGTGCGGAGGCGTTGGCCACATCCACCACGAGCAGTGGCTCGCGCGTCGCCGCGACGCGTCCGGCGATCCCCTTGCCGAGTTCGATCGTGAAGCCGAGCGTGACCTCGGGCGGCAATCCTCGCCCAGCCGCGAGATACAGGCGACCATCCTCTGGGCGCCGCAGAAAGATTGAGCACCGAAGCGCCTGCATGTCGTCGCCGAGCAACCCGAGCAGGCTATCGACGAGCGAGCGCGGCGATGCTGCGGTGGCGGCGAGCGTGAGCACGCGATCGAGCAGATAGAGCGTGCGCGTCCGCTGGCGGAGCACCTCAGAGCGGCGATGCAGCTCGATGTGCACCTGCTCGAGCTGGCCGATTGCCGCCGTGAGCTGACTTTCCAGCACCGCGAGCTGCCGAGCCGCACGCCGTGCATCCTCGGAGCGGCGTGCATCCTCGCGCTCGCGGGCGACGCGCGCCGACTGCCCCTCGGCCTGCAACTCAGACGTTTGCTGCAGCATCCGTTGTTCGAGTTCCACGAGGCGCTGCTCGTGCTCGGCGTGGATGCGCTGCGTGACGACCTCGAGGGTCCTAACCGCTTCCTGGCGCGCTTCGCGCTCGATGAATCGCGAATGTGCAAGCTCGAACAAAGCAACCAGAGGCCCCAGCCGCTCCGTGACCTTGGTGCCAAATACCCTCTTCGGCTCGACGACGGCCAGCAGAGCGACCAGCTGGCGCTCCGCGCGAATCCCTCGGAGCATGAAGAGGCCGCCGGGCTCCGGCTCCGGCACCTTGAGCACCCGCGCATAGGCCGCGGGCTGATCATCCACATCGACGAAGCTTCCCCCCTCCTGCACGGCGCGGAGAACGCTGGGCGGGAGCTGCGCGACCGAGGTCTCGAGTTCTAACCGCTCGATCTTGTTTCCGCGGGCAATCAGCCGCTCGCGGACGAGATTCGTGCGCGGGTCCACGCGCAGGTACACGAGGGTTGTCTCCCGATCGCTCTCGGCCAAAGCCTCGGTGAGGCGGCAGAGCGCGTCATCGAGGCCGGACGCGGCGCCGAGGGCGTACGCGAGCGATGGGAGCGAGCGTTGGAGCATTGAGGGCGGCGAGGGGCGGCGACGGCGGGCGGAGGGGAAGGTTCGCCCGTACAGCGAGGATAGTCAATCGCGTGCGCGAGCCCCGTGGCGCCGTCGCGCGCTGGTTGTGAATGCGGGGTCGTCTCGCCGCGACTGCGTTCCTTGAAGGAAGGCATCGCGGCGGGTAGTTTTCATAGGATGGCGGAGCGCACCCTCCAGTTAGTCCTG
>JAYTDH010000014.1:0-4946 GCA_043736095.1 Gemmatimonas sp. | reverse complement strand
TCCCCGCGAGGTGGTGTACTCGATCGGCCAGCTAGAGCGCGCCGAGTCGTACGACGAGCTCTGGAACGCGGCGCAGCGTGAGCTCGTGCGGACCGGCTTTATGCACAACGTGGTGCGGATGTTGTGGGGCAAGTCCGTGATGCTCTGGACCGCGCGTTACAAGCAAGCGCTCGGGCATCTGATTCTGCTCAACAACAAGTACGCGCTCGATGGACGCGACCCGTCGAGCTACGGCGGGATTCAGTGGTGCTTCGGGAAGTTCGATCGGCCCTGGTTCGACAAACCCGTGTTCGGTGTGATGCGGCCGATGTCGTTGGCCCGCGCGCGGGAGAAGTTCGATGCCGAGGCGTATATCCGGATGTTTCCGCCGTCTCGCTCGTGAACGGCGAACGGCGCATTTCACGCAGGTTCGGAACCTTTCGTGACTTCGTGGTGAGTGCTTTCTGTCGTTCTCGCCCACGCTAGATTCTCGAATATGCCGAGCATTCTCCCGAGCGCCCACGAGGTCCGCGACGCTTACGCGCGTATCGCGCCATTCGTGAAGCGGACGCCGATGATTCTCTCGCGCGAGCTCAGCGATTCGCTCGGCGGCGAGGTCTATCTCAAGCTCGAATGCCAGCAGGATGGCGGCTCATTCAAGTTGCGCGGTGCACTGAATGCGCTGCTCGCGCTCACAGCGACCCAGCGATCCGCGGGTGTCGTTGCGTCATCTGCGGGCAATCATGGCATCGGCGTCGCGATGGCGGCCGAGCGACTCAGTATCCGCGCGACAATCTTCGTGCCGGCTACCGCGCCGAGCGTAAAGCGCGAGAAGATCGCCGCGCGCGGGGCGACGGTCGACAGTTCGCATCCGAGCTATGACGCCGCCGAGGATGCAGCGCGCGAGTTTGCGGCGCGCACGGGCGCGACTTTCGTGAGTCCCTGCACCGGGCGCGCGCTCCTCGCCGGGGCCGGAACCGTCGCGCTCGAGATGTTCACCGACGTGCCCACGCTCCGTACGCTCGTCGTGTGCGTCGGCGGTGGAGGATTGGTGGGCGGAATCGGCGGGTTCGTGCGCGAGGCCGCGGCGGGCGCACGGATTTTGGGCGCCCAGAGCGAGCGCACCAACGCGATGGCGCTGGCGCTCGCACAGGGGCATGCGGTGGACATCCCCGACCTGCCCACGCTTGCCGATGGGCTGGCTGGGCGAGTGGACGACGAGATGTACCGTCAGGGGAAGGCGGCGCTCGATGCGATCGCTACGGTGGACGAGGACGCCATCACTGAGGCGATTCGGTGGCTACACACCGACCATGAGCAAAAGGTCGAGGGATCAGGCGCCGTGGGCGTTGCTGCGCTCCGTAGCGGCAGACTCAAGCCACACGCGTTCCCTGTTGGTGTGACAATCAGCGGCGCGAATATCGATCACGACCGATGGCAGCGATTGATCGGGTGACCGATCGCCAGTCGACGAAGCGCTAGCGCTTCCCGAATAGCCAGGTCAGCGAGACGCCAACGTTGCTCGCATCGTATTGTCCACCCGTATCGTCCACGTACTTCATGTTCGTGTAAGTCAGCGCGAGCCACGAGAGTCCGATCTCGACCGTCGCGCCCATCGCCGGATCGAACGCGATGTCATTGCCGAGGTCGCCGCCGAGCAGCCAAGCGAAGCGATGCCCGGTGGGGCGGAGGGTCTCACCCGAGAGCGAGGGCTTCTGAGCGGCGAGGGGCGCCGTACCGAGCGAGGCGCCGAGCAGGGCGACCAGAGCGAAGAGGGCGAGGCGGCGGAAGCGCACGAGAGTCAGGGCAGAGGTGAGTCGGGTGACCGCGCACAGAATACCCAGAGAGTCGCCGGGCCGGCAAGCCAGAGCGCCGACGGCGTTATCTTCTACCAGTCCCCGACCCGTCTCGTTCTGGCCACCGTGTCGCTCGCCCTTACCTTCCTCGGCACCTCCGCCTCGCGCCCCACTGTGGAACGCGGGATGTCGGCGCTTGCCGTCGTGCGCGAGGGTGAGACGATGCTCTTTGATTGTGGCGAAGGGACGCAGCGTCAGATGATGCGGTGGGGCGTCGGCTTCATGATGGACGACATTTTCTTCACGCATTTTCACACCGATCATTTCCTCGGTGTGCTGGGCCTGCTCAAGACGATGACACTCCAAGCGCGCGAGGCGCCGCTTCGGCTCTGGGGGCCGAAGGGAGCACAGGCGCTCTTCAAGCGCGCCGAAGGACTCGGCAACGAGCGGCTCACCTTCCCAATGACCGTCACCGACCTCGAGCCGGATGCGGTGATTGATCGCCAGGACTACGCGATTCACGCCTTCCCGGTAGAGCATCGCAATGGGCTGGCGATCGGCTACGCGCTGAAGGAGAAGCTACGCTTGGGCCGCTTCGATCCCAATCACGCGCTCGCGCTCGGAATCCCCGAGGGGCCGCTGTGGGGGCGGATCCACAAGGGCGAGTCCATCACGCTCGATGATGGGCGCGTCGTCCAGCCGTCGGAGTTGGTAGGGCCCACGCGCCCCGGGCGGAGTCTCGTGATCACCGGCGATACCCGCCCCTGCAAGGCGACAATCGACATGGCGATGGACGCGGACCTCCTCGTGCACGAGTCAACGTTCGGCGACGAAGAAGCGGCCCGGGCGGTGGAGACAGCGCACTCGACAGCACGCGAAGCCGCAACGGTGGCACGCATGGCCGGAGTGCGCCGGCTCGCGCTCACGCACTTCTCGGCCCGCTATTCGCGTGATGCGCGGGACTTGGAGCGCGAGGCGCGTGAGGAATTCACCGGCGATCTCGTAATGGCGCGCGATGGGATGGAACTCGAAGTGCCGTATCGCGACGCCATCGCCGAGTAGTTAGAGCGATTGGCGCCCGGAGAACCCGGCATCCCGATAGTGCCAGTGCGTGACCGCCGGCTCACCCCGCTGCCAGCAATAGTAGACCGCCTCGCCCTCGCGCTCGCCGGGGAAATCAATCAGCCCCTGCTCGTATCCCTTGCACTCAACGCCGAGTGACGTGAGTTCGGCGAGAAAGCCTTGGATTTCGCGCGCGGCCTGTTGGACTTCCTTCGCGAGGCGGTCGGCCTCGGCGTCGGGCGTCGCTGGCGTGCTGCGCGACGACGCGACCTCAAACAGCTCCACTAGCTCCGTCCACCGACGGTACTGCATCACGAGGTCATCGGCGATGCGACGCACCAGGGGGAGCGCGCGATTGGCGCGCTCGGGAGTCCAGAGTTCCTGTTCGATGGCACCGCGAACGGCGGTCGGACGCTGAGCGGACATCAATGCCTCGCGCGCGTCGGAGGAATCCGGCGCGGAATAGAAGGAACGCGCGGCATGAATGCCGCAAAGTGGAACGCTCTGGGGCTATGTGCGCGCAACCGCGGTCCCCGCGCCACGCGGGTGTCCTCGGAGTAGAGCGACGCGTCGTCAAAGGCGCGGACCAGTGCCTCGCGCGTCCCGGCGACGAGCGCGGGATCATCGAGCCACATGATGCGTTGGATCGGGACGGGGACAAAACCGAGCGGCCACTCCTGACCGCCTACATCGCGCAGCGCGATCGAGACCCGCGGCGAATGTCCCTCCTCGACGACGCGGGCTACCACAGACACATCGTTGCGCGTCCACCGCTGCTCTGCCGCCGCCTCGACCGCTGGATACGCGTCGCGCACTCCCTCCCACCAGATCGGCGACCCCGCCGGCACCGGGAAGAGCTGCTGCGCGGCCGCCGCGAGACGCGCGCCGGACTGCGCGATCGCAAACCGGACGTGCGGCTCACCCGCAGCCGCCTCGAGCCTGAAACTTCGTGCGTCGAAGCTCAGTCGCTCGAGATCGCCGCGCAGCTCGTCGTCGTCTGGGGCCGCGACCGCCAGCGAGTCGCGGATCTCACGCCACTGGCGTTGTCCCTCCGCCATCACCGCACGGGCCTGCTCGCGCCCGAAGAGCGCGTCGAGAGTGGTCGTCGCACCGGTGCGAGTATCGACGACCCCATGGCGAAGCCCGTGTGAGGACGAGCCGCCGACGATATCCACATCTGTGCGGTACTCGTACGAGATCCACGGTCCCATGACATCGAGCACCAAGATCTCCGCACTCGCGATCGTGCGCGGAGACTCGCTCCCCTGCTCATCGAACGCGAGCGGGCGCTCATCAGGATTGGCGGTCGCGTACCCTCGCGCGAGCAAGCGCATCAGCGTGTCGCTCACCAACGGCATCGAGTCGCCGCTGATGATATCGCGCTTGTAGAGCTTCTGGCCCACGTAGACCGCATCGTAGAACGACTGATCATCGTCGGCCACGTACAGTTCGGCGAAGCGGCCGCTCACGAGCGAGAGCACCATCGGCGCACCGCGCACGCGGATCCCATCGGCGTCGGAGCGAACCCAGAAGGCGGAATCCCCCGCCGCCACGATAAATTCTGCCGCTGGCGCCGGAGGCGGGGTCTCGACGCGCTCGCAAGCGACGGCGATGAAGACCAACAGTAAGCAGCTCGCGCGACGCAACATGCGGGGAATATAGCGGCTACCCGTGCGCGACCTCACGCACCCCGGCAATCAAACGATCAATCTCCTCAGCGGTCGTATAGCACGAGACCCCCGCGCGTACGAGGCCGTCGTCCCCGTGACCCAACTGCCGCACCACCGTCGTGGCGTAGAAGTCACCATTGCTCACGAACACACCCCTCTCCACGAGGGCGAGGGCAACCTGCTCGCTCGACACGCCATCCACCGTGAAACTGACGGTCGGGGTGCGCGGCCGATCTGGTCCGGGGCCGTATCGAGTCACGCCCGGGATTGCCCCGAGTCCATCCCACAGACGCCGGAACAGCGTCATCCCCTCGGTATGGAAGTGCTCGAACGCCGAGACGAGCCGCTCGCGTCGAGTATTGCCAGTGCCAAACGATGCAAGGAACTCGACCGCCGCTCCCGCGCCGACAATCCCCTCGTGATTCTGCGTGCCCGTCTC
>JAYTDH010000013.1:0-6698 GCA_043736095.1 Gemmatimonas sp. | reverse complement strand
CGATGGAGTCCCTACAAATCGCGCTGGTTCCGGCTGAGGGTGCACCGGCCCACGGCGTGCTGTCGATCTCCTGGGGCAAGTTGAATCTCTCGGCCGATTGGTCGGTCCGATGATCCGCTTCGCCGCGTGGGTGCTTGTCGGGAGCCTCTCGACGGGGACCCTCGCGGCGCAGCAGCAGGACCCACGCGCGGCATTCCCCGCGCGCATCGCGGCCGGTGACTCGGCGTGGGCGCGACAGGATCACCCCGCCGCCTTCGCCGCATACGACGCCGTGGTGCGCGCCGACTCGAGCTTCGACACCCGCGTGCTCTTCCGCGTGGGGCTGCTCCACGCCTGGGCGAACCGGTTCGCGCCCTCAACGGCGGCGCTGCGCCTCTACGTGCAGCGTGAGCCGAGTGATCTCGAAGGGCGGATTGCGCTCGCTCGCACGTACGCGTGGGCTTCAGAGTTCGCCACATCGATTGCCCAATACGACACCGTGATTCAGCGTGCACCCGATGCTCGCGAGGCGGTGCTCGGGCGCGCGACGACACTCGCGTGGGCGGGACGCATTCAGGATGCTGAGGGAGCGGTCACCCCGTGGCTCGCGTCGCACCCGAACGATGCGGATGCGTGGGTTCGCCTCGCGGAGTTCCGGCGGTGGCGGGGCGCGCCATGGAGTGCCGATGATGCGTTGCAGCGGGGGCAAGCTGTCGCGCCCCCCGGTTCGGCCACCGCCTCGCAGATCACGACCCTCCGCGAGGAAGTCCGTGCCGAGATCCGGCCGAGCGCGCTGAGTCGGGTGGTGAGTGCGCGCGATTCCGAGGGGAATGGGCTCGGAGATCTCGAAGTGCAGGGGAGCGTGCTGTCGCGCGGGGAGATCCGCTTCACCGGAGTTGCGCGGCTGCGCGAGGTGACGGACAATGCGAATCGATCGGTGACGATTCCTGGCACGCACGGCATTGCCCAGTGGACGCATCCTCGCACGCAGTGGACGCTGCGCGGCGAAGCGGGGATGGTCTCGTTCCCTGCGGGAATCGCCGACGCGGCGCTGCGGGGGCGCGGTGGACTACGCGCGAGTGGGCGTCTCGGCGAACGGGTGCGGCTTTCGGCCGGTGTTGGACGCGAGCCGTTCGATGACGTTGTCACGATGGCGCGCCGTGCGCTGATGTTCTCGTCGGGGGATGCCGACGCGTCGTTGTCTATACGTCGCACACTCTCGCTCGGGCTCGCCTCGAGTGTCGGCAATGTGGGTGGTGCAGGCGGTGTGCAGGGGCGACGCATTACCGGACTCGGGGCGCTCCGCTGGACGCCAATTCCGCAAGCGACGTTCGCGCTGCAACAGCGCGAGGTGTCGTGGAACCGTCCGCAATTTGGCGTGTTCTTTGCGCCGCAGCGTTGGACAACCACCGAGATCAATGCGAGTTGGGAGCGACAGACTGCCGAGGGGCTGCTCCTCGGTGGTGATCTCGCGTTGGGCTCGCAGGGAATCCGCTTTGAGGGCGACACCGAGCTCTCGCGGAGTATGGCTCCGCGCGCCGTCATCCGCGGCGGCTGGCGTGTGGCCGCAGGGCGCGAGATTCTGGCGTCGCTCCTCTATGCGAATGTGGCGGGGGCCGGTGCGGTGACCGCGAGCGAGTATCGCTACGGCGCGTTCACGCTCACGGGCCGCTGGACGTTCTAGGACGTACGCGCGCGACAGAGCGTCGCGCGGATTAGCGCGGCGGTCCGGAGTCGGGAATCGTGAGAAAGGCCTCGCGCATCGCGGCGAACGCCGGCTTCCGCTCCGCGTACCAGCGCGGCGCTTCCCACGTGGGCCAACTCCAGACGGGGGGCATGGCGAATCCTGTCGCCGCCCACGGCAGGCGGTCGCCCGTGCTGGCAGCAGGATCTATCGGCACGCTCTGTACAACGAAGCGGAATCCGGCGGTGGCAATCCCGGTCGGCATCCGTGCCGCGTCCATGCCGTGCAGCACGGTGCGCGCCGACGGGTCCATCACGTGCAACAATCCCCAGGGGATGCGCACTTCAATCGTCCCCGTCGCGGGATCGGCATACCAATCCGCGAGCGTCGTCTCCTGCTGCCGCGCGTGTCGCAGGAGGTTGCGCTCGTAACGCTGCGCTTCGTACACGGTGCCATCGCGCCCAATTGTCCGGCGATTCGGCGTGACGACCAGCGTATCGTAGCGGCCATCACGATTGGCGCGCGAGCGAAAGGGGCGATTGTAGAGCTGTTGCACGACCGCTGGGCGGGAGCCACGTATGGGCGCGAAGCGATAGAGATTGTACGGCGAATCGACGAGTAGCCGTGAGCGATCGGGGCCGCTGAGATCGAGGACGAACTCCAAACCAATCGGCGACGCCGCACCGCCGAATGGCAACTGTCTGTCGCCGAGGCGCTGATCGTAGGTATCGATCCCAATCAGGTAGCGCGCTGCGCTCCAGTCCACCGCGCCGACATCGAGCCGCAAGTAGACGTAGGCTTCGTCCTGATGCACCCAGAGCGCGTCCACGCGGAGCGGAGCAGCGACGGCCGTCGCGTCCGGCGTGCGCGCGTAGAGCGGCCGTCGCCCGGCCCAATCACCGCGTGCACCATCAATCACCATCACTGAGTCGCGGGCGCCCGCGCGCGTCGCGATCAATCCATAGTTCTGTTCGGGATCGAGTGCATTCAACCAGAGCCGATTCCGCTCCAGCGGCTGCTCGAAGTCGATCACCATCCAGTTCTTCTTGAACCATTCGTCAATCAGCGCGAAAAGCCCAATCCCCGCGGCGCCGCTCGCGGCGATCTCTCGGGTGAGCCGCGCATTGATCGCCGCCTGCGCCGTCTCGTCGTGCCCGCCGTGATTCCAGCCTTGCGGCTGGCTGTGTGCGTTGCCGCGACTGCTGGGCACGCCCACCTCGGATATCACCACGGGGATGTCGCCGTGATGTTCGATCAGCGCGCGCAAATATCCGAAGTACTGACTCGCCCCCTCGGGGCTCCGCGCTGCGGCGTAGCTCGCGTCGAGCCCCATGAAGTCGGGATAGTACGGATAGGCGTGGAACGACGCGAAGAGTCCCGCGCGATTCTCGGGCGTTGCGCTCATCACTCGCGCATCGAGCGCAATCACATCGTTGTCGTACTCCCGCGATGGCTCGGCCACGCGCTCGCGCCGCCGCATGAGCCACGCGGCTTCCTCCGCGCGTGAGGTCTCGGAGGGATGTGTGAGCGGATCGAGCGTCGGCCAATTGGTGTAGGCGATTGGCCGCTGGGCGTTCCAACGTGAAGTCTCGTAACTAATCATCGAGTCCACGACGCTCGCGAGCCAGACATCCACCGCGTTGCCACCCGCGACGCGCACGTAGCGCCCCGCGAATGTCGTGCGAGTCGGATACCGCTTGGCGAACGCCTCCACGGAGAACGGCTCCCATTCGCGCCCGATGATGTATCCGAGCGTCCACCGCGAGAGATCGGCGGTGTAAAGCCCCGCGGCGTGACCTGCCTGCTCCGTCACCGCGGCGTGTCCGTGCACGACATCTACGACGGTTCGCATCTCGGCGAGGAATGCGGTACTCCAGAGGAGGTCGTCGTACTTCTCCTCCTTGGCACCGGGGGGGAGCTCCGTCCATACGCCGTGGATGAGCCAAAGCGGATGCTCCGGATGCGCGATGTTCCACTCGCGGAGCACCCTATAGAAGTGCGGTGGGTGCACGGTATAAATGCGCACGGTATTCGCACCGAGCTCCGCGATGTCGCTGATCCATGCGTCGTAGGTGCCATCGTCCGGCGGGAACTCCGACGGATGCTTGCCGGGGAGCGCGGCTCCGAGGTTCACCGCTTTAATCCAGAAGGGCCGCCACCCGCCGCGGCCATCGGGCACCTCAAAGATCCGGCGGCCAGTCCGTGCCGCGAGCTCGAACTCCACGACGCGCGGTCGCGGTGGGAGATCGCGCGCATCAATCGGACGCGGAAGGCGCCGCAGATAATCCTGCACGAGAGAATCGCCGGGGGTGAGCGAGTCTGCCTGCATGAACGCGGCGCGCGCCCGCACGCGATCACCGGCGCGGAAGGTCGCGATGCCGAGTCCGATGAGCGCGTCGGTGTCGGGCAGAGCGGCCACGGTGCGCGCCGAGTCGAATCGGGCGATGGCGAGCGCGACCGCGCCCTGCCGAAGCGCGACGTAGCCGAGTCCGGTCCACCCACTTGGCGCGGCTGAGCAGGCACGTACGCCCGCGCGAAACGCGCGCTCGGCGTCGCTAGTGCTCCCAGCGCGCCAAAAGGTCCATCCCTGCGCGATGGAGGCAGCCGAGGCGGCCGCATCGCAAGGAGCGGGGAGTGCCGGCGCGGGAGGCAAGGGCGCGGCGCAGGAGAGCGATAGCAGGGCAAACCATGCGGCCGCGAGAGTCGTCCGAGGCCGTGGTCCCACGCGGTCAGCGCCCGAGCGCGAGGAGCAACTCCCCAGCCAGCGTCAGGGGATCGAAGGGCTTGGTGAGGCAGGCGATGGCCCCCACCTCAAGGGCCGAGTCCTGGTCGCCGCGCTGGGCGCGCGCGGTGAGAAACACCACCGGAATATCGCGCGTGAGCGGGTCTGCCTTGAGGCGCCGGCAGGTCTCGTAGCCATCCACCTCGGGCATCATCGCGTCAAGCAGGATCGCGTCCGGCGGAGCGAGGCGGGCGCGCTCGATAAGGGCGAGGCCGGAGGGGAGGATCTCGGCCTCGATCCGCGGATCAAGGCTGAGCGCGAGTTCGAGAATGGTGCGGATGTCCGGCTCGTCATCGGCGCAGAGAAGTCGCATCTGGGGAATGTGCCGGAGGCAACGGGTGATAGCAACGGCCTCTCGCGACGAGGTCGCACGAGGTCGGTCGGTGTCGGTTGGTGTCGGTTGGTGTCGGTTGGTGTCGGTTGGTGTCGGTTGGTGTCGGTTGGTGTCGCCGCGGCCTGAGCCGTGCAGTAGCTTCCTGATGACAGCCAGTTGGTCACTTCTTCCCGACCGTCGCCCACTCTCGACTCGATGCCATCTCCGGGAGATCTCAAGGACGTCCTCGCGCAACTGCGAGCGCGTTATTTGGCGTCGAGTGGCAATACCGTGACGGCGTTCATGCAACTCGCTGAGCAGCTGCAGAACGCGCCGGACTCGCCCGAGGTCATCGATGCGTTGCGTCGTGAGCTGCATCGGCTGCGAGGGACTGCCGGGAGCTATGGCTTCCACGAAACGAGTCGACTCGCGGCCGCGCTCGAACCCGTGGCGCAGAAGTGGACAACGGATCGCGAACTCGATCGGTCGCGTCGCGCGGCGATCATCCGGAAGTTCGTGCAATCGATGGAGGCGTCGCTCACCGCGGGTGGCGAGCCGGGGGCCGACGCTGACGGCGAGGCGAAGTCTCGCATCCTCTTGGTGGATGTACCGGAGGCCGCCGCGGCACGCCTGACGTCCGAAGCAATCACTCGCGGCTACCGCGTGGAACAAGTCACCGCCGAGGCGGTGACCGCACTCACTGAGGCGTCCCCCGATTCCATCGTCGTGGTCGGGCCCGGCGCGACTATTCGCGTCTCAAACGACATCCCGATCGTGATGATGCATGCGGTCGACACGCCGCTGCCGCGCGCGACGGCGAACATGACCATTGTAGACGTCGGCGCCGACGCACGGGACCTGATGGTCACGATCGAGGCGAGGACGCCGCACTCCATGGTGGCCGGTGTCACGCTTCTCGTGATCGAGGACGACCCGGAGATGTCGATGCTCCTGCGCGCAATTGGCGAGCGGCAGGGGATGTTCGTGGAGACGCGTGCCGATGCCGCGGATATCACCGCCGTGCTAGAGAAGGTCAGGCCGGCCGTCTTGCTCCTCGATATCAATCTTCCGGGCGCGAACGGATTGGAAGTGACGCGCGCGCTGCGTACGAATCCAACGTACCGCGAGTTGCCAATCGTGTTGGTCTCCGCGTCGACCGACGTCGCTACGCGCTCGGCGGCGTTCGCGGCGGGAGCCGACGACTTCCAGTCGAAGCCCGTCTCGCCCGAAGAATTGATGCGGCGTGTTGAGCGCTTGCTCGAGACGCAGCGCCAGCGCCAGCTCGCGGTGGGGATTCATCCCGTGACGGGACTCTTTCTGCCGCCGCGCGCGGTGCAGGTGTTCGACGGTCTGTTGTCGGCGCTGGCGGCCGAGGCGGGCGCAGCGACCATCGCCGTCGTGCGACCGCGCCAAGTGGTGGATGGACTGCTGGCGACGGCCGCGTGGCATCGAGAGCTGCGCATGCTCGCCGCCGCGCTCGGGACAGAAGGTGTCCGCGTCGGCTTCCGCGACGATGTCGCGGTCACGATGCTGTTCCCGATGTCCGCGGCGGATGCGGTCGCGCGACTCGAATCCTTCGCCGAAGCGTCGCAGGGTGACCCCGTGCCGTGGTGCGCGGGACTGGCCGAGCTGCGGCCCGGGGCAGAGCCCTCGACGGCGCAGCTGGTGCGTCTCGCAGAGGAGGCGTGGCACCTGGCGCGTGAGCACGGCGAGCATCTGCGCGTGTGGGATCCTGTCGATGCTGGCGTGGCGCCCGACGTGATCGTAGTGGAGGACGACGAAGCGTTGTCGGATCTCTTGACGTTCGCGCTGTCGGCGCGCGGGCTCACGTGGGCGCGGTTCGGTGATGGTCCCGCCGCGCTCGATGGGCTCCGCGCGATGCGGGTGCGCGGTCGGTCGCCGATTGTGCTGCTCGACGTGGATTTGCCAGGACTCGACGG
>JAYTDH010000012.1:0-3347 GCA_043736095.1 Gemmatimonas sp. | reverse complement strand
GTCGCGCCAGATTCGACGGAGAGTTGGTACTCGTACGCAGAGCGCCCGATTTCCTCTTGGAAGAATCGCGCGTCGATTGCGGCGGCCGAACCGCCGAGCCCCTCGACCGTCGAGAGCAGGGCGAGTGCCTGTCGCTCAACTTCATCCGTGAGCGCCTCGACGTAGTAGCTCCCGGCGAGCGGATCAACGGTCTGCGCGACGCCGCTCTCGTAGGCGACAATCTGTTGCGTGCGCAGCGCGAGCGTCGCGGCCTCTGCGGTCGGCAACGCGAGCGCCTCATCGTAGCCGTTGGTATGCAACGACTGCGTCCCACCGAGCGTGGCGGCGAGTGTCTGCACCGCAACGCGCACGACATTGTTGAGCGGCTGCTGCGCCATCAGCGTCACGCCGCCGGTCTGCGTGTGGAACCGCAACTTGCACGACGCATCATTCGCTCCGTGCCGCTCACGCATCAGTCGCGCCCAGATTCGACGCGCGGCGCGGAACTTCGCCACTTCCTCGAACAGATCATTGTGGCATGCGAAGAAGAAACTCAGCCGCGGCGCGAAGTCGTCAACCTTGAGGCCCGCATCCACGGCGCGTTGCACGTAGGCGAGCGCGTTCGCGAAGGTGAACGCCAGCTCCTGCACCGCCGTCGCGCCGGCCTCGCGGATGTGGTAGCCGGAGATCGAAATCGGATTCCAACTCGGCACCTCCGCGGCGCAGAACCGAAACGTCTCGGCGATCAACGCGAGCGATGGCTCGGGCGGAAAGATGTACGTGCCGCGCGCGATGTACTCCTTGAGGATGTCGTTCTGGATCGTGCCGCTCAGTGCCGCGCGAGCGATGCCGCGCTCCTCAGCCACCACGATGTACATCGCCAGCAGGATGCTCGCGGTGGCGTTGATCGTCATCGACGTCGAGACTTTGTCGAGTGGCAGATCCGCGAGGAGCGCGTGCATGTCATCCACCGAGTCGATCGCCACCCCGACACGGCCGACTTCTCCAAGGGCGCGCGGTGAGTCGGAGTCCATCCCCATCTGCGTTGGCAGGTCGAACGCCGTCGAAATCCCCGTCTGCCCCGCCGCCAGCAACAACTTGAAGCGCGCGTTCGTCTCTTGCGCCGTACCAAAGCCAGCGTACTGCCGCATCGTCCAGAAGCGGCCGCGATACATCGACGGCTGCACACCGCGCGTGAACGGAAACTGTCCCGGCTCGCCGAGTTGCACCGCGTACGACGCATCGGGATGCGCGGGCCGATAAACCGGCGCCACGGGAATGCCGCTCGGCGAGAGCGTCTCGCGGCTCTTGGACTTCTCTGGATCAATCACGTGCGTCCTCGGCTCCCTAATGCGTACTGAGCATCTCGGCCGCGATTGCCACATCGGCCTTGGAGCCCACAAAATACGGCGAGCGCTGATGCAAAGCCGTAGGGAGCACGTCAAGAATACGCCGCGAACCAGTGATCGCCGAGCCGCCGGCCTGCTCGCAGATGAACGCGAGCGGGTTGCACTCGTAGAGCAATCGCAGCTTCCCTTCTGGACTCTTGGTGTTTGCTGGATACGCGAAGAGTCCACCGCCGAGCAAGTTCCGGTGGAAGTCCGCCACGAGCGAGCCGACGTATCGCACGTTCATCGCCTCGCGCTTGCCGTCGAGTCCGCGATAGCGGCGCATGAGTGCCCGCACATCCTCGGTCCAGTTCTGCTCGTAGGCATCGTTCACACTGAGATACCGCCCGTGCTCGGGGATCCGCAGGTCGGGATGCGACAGCAAGAACTCGCCGATCGAGGGGTCGAGTGTGAAGCCGTGCGCGCCGTGGCCGGTCGTGTAGACGAGCATCGTACTCGCGCCGTAGAGAACGTAGCCCGCCGCGACTTGCTTGTATCCCGGCTGGAGCAGATCCTCGAGCTGACCGTCGACGCCGTCGGTCACCTTGCGCAGTACGGAGAAGATCGTTCCCACCGGCACATTGACATCGATGTTCGAGGAGCCGTCGAGCGGATCGAACAGCAGGAGATACTTCCCGCGACGGAATTTGTCGGGGATTGGGATGATGTTCTCCTCTTCTTCGGACGCCATCCCGCAAAGCCGACCGCCGTGGTCGAGTGCTTTGATGATGATGTCGTTCGCGATGACATCGAGCTTCTGCTGCATCTCGCCCTGCACGTTCTCAGTCCCCTCGGCACCGAGGATGTCCACGAGGCCCGCTAGACGGACCTTGTTCGCGATCATCTTGCTCGCGAGCGCGAGATCGTACAGGATGCCGGAGAGTTCCCCAGTTGCCTCGGGGAAGCGGCGCTCTTGCTCGATGATGTAGCGATCGATCGTGACGACCGATGTATCGGTGTGCTTGACCACGGCGTTCCCGGAGCGTTGTGGAGGACGGCAGTGGAAGAAAGTTGGCCGCTGGACTGCGTTCAGGGCAATGGCCGCGACGTGCGGAATCGATGACCAGCGGCCTCAACCTCGATGCTCAGCCCATCGGTGCGCACGATGACCGTCCCGAGCTGATCCGTCCGGAGCACGGTCGCGCCCGCCGCGCTCAATCGGCGCATGACATCGGGCGACGGGTGGCCGTACGTATTCGCTGCGCCGACGCTCACGAGCGCGATGCGCGGACGCACGGCATCGATGAAAGCCGATGTACTACTCGTGTTGGAGCCGTGATGGCCGACTTTGAGGATCTCTGCGCGGAGCGCGGTCGGATCGCGCTCGAGGAGCCAGGATTCTTCGCCCCGCTCGGCGTCGCCCGTCAGCAAGAGCCGCACGTCACCGTAGCGCGCACGTACGATCGTACTCGCCTCGTTCGGATCGGCGAGCCTCGATGTCCAGGTGGAATCCGGGGCGAGGAAGTCGAGCGTCACGCCGTCAATTTCCACCCGCTCGCCGGGTCGCACGCGTTGCCAGCGCGTGCCAGTCGCAGCCGCGGTGCCGAGCAGTTCGCGATACCCAGCGCTCCCCGCCACGAACGCGGCATCGCGCAACTCCGCAGGGCGCAGCGCGCGGATCACACTCGCGGCGCCGCCGATGTGATCCGCGTGCGGATGCGTCAGGATCATCATCGCGAGCGCGCCACCGCGCTGTCGCAGATAGGGGATCACCGTTGCGCGGCCCGCGTCACCTGAGCGCCAGGAGCGCCCTGCATCGACGAGCACCCATCGACCGCGTGGCGTGCGCAGGGCGATCGCATCGCCTTGGCCGACGTCAATCACGTGCACCTCCAGCATCGCCGTGCGACGGCTCGGAGGCTCAGGAATCCAAATGAGCAGGGCGAGTGCGCCGAGGGCGATTGTGAGCGGTCGCGCCCAGTGTTGCGCCCATCCCGCGAGCAGCAAGGCCGTGGTACCGATCACGGCGACGGCGACCGT
>JAYTDH010000011.1:0-3602 GCA_043736095.1 Gemmatimonas sp. | reverse complement strand
AACTCGGGCCGGAATTTCGCCACGCAGTCCAATTACAAAACCACTGGCGAGTTTGGAGCGGATGCGAAGTACGGCATCACACCGAGTCTCACTCTCGATCTCACGTACAACACCGACTTCGCGCAGGTGGAGGTCGATGAGCAGCGCACGAATCTCACGCGGTTCCCGCTGTTCTTTCCCGAGAAGCGGCCCTTTTTCCTCGAGAATGCCGGTGTGTTCGCGGCGGGTACACCGCAGGCGGTAGATCTCTTTTTCACCCGTCGCATCGGAATCGATTCGCTGGGGCAACCGGTACCGATCCTCGGCGGCGGACGACTCACTGGCCGTATTGGCGGCCTGACCATCGGCGCGCTGCAGATGGTGACTGGTGAGCAGAATGGTGTCGAGGGCAACTCGTACACCGTGCTCCGCGCACTGCGCGAGATCTCGGCCCGCTCGCGAGTTGGTGTGATGGCCGTGCAGCGTCAGCGCGTGGGCGACGCGGGCGATCACAATCGCGTAGTGGGTGTCGATGGTCGCTTGGGGCTCGGACAGGACTGGACGGCCGATGCGTGGGCGGGGCACTCAGAGACGCCAGGACGCGTGGGAGATGCGAATTCGTGGAGCGGACGCCTCGCCTACCAGACGCGCGACTGGAACCACTCGGTGCGGGTGCTGCAAGTGGGGGACTCGTTTAATCCCGAGGTTGGCTTCATGTCGCGCCCGGCAGGCTATCGGTTCGATGAAATGATGGTGATGCGCTTCGTGCGCAGCCCAACCTGGAAGCGAGTACGACAGTGGAATCCACACATCAGCCTGCGGCGATACGTCGGCACCGATGGGTTCCTCCAATCAAGCTGGGCGCATGTCGATCTCACCGAGGTCGAGTTCAATGGCGGCGGTCGCTTCGGGCCGGACATCAACATCTATTCCGAAGGTCTGCAGGTGCCGTTCGAGATCTCACCGGGCGTGATTCTGCCGCCGGGTCAGTACAAGTTCTCGCTCCCGGGTCTCGACTGGGGCTCCGATCCAAGCGATGCGCTCTCGTTCCTCGCGCGCATCGAGGTCGGTCAGTTCTACTCGGGCCACAAGCAGGGCGGCAACGTGACAATTACCGCGCGAAAGGGCGCGGCATTCTCTTCTGCGCTGACGCTCGACCATCAGGATGTGGAACTCCCGGAAGGCGACTTTGTGCGGGATCTCATTGGCGTGAAGCTTGCGTATTTTTTCACGCCACGCATCTTCTTGCAGTCGCTCACGCAGTACAACAATCAGGCGGAGATCTTTACCGCCAATGTGCGCTTCGGTTGGTTGAGCACGGCGAACACCGGGTTGTTCATTGTGCTCAACGATGGGGAGCAGGCCGAGAGCTTTACGCAGTGGAATACGCCGCTCGCGCGCTCGCTGACGGTGAAGTACTCCTACCAACTCGGAACGGGACGCTAAGGCGTTCCGGTGGGTGAGGCCGCGGCGCTGGGTGAGGCCGCGGCGCTGGATGGGGCGGCGGACTTTGCGAGGAACGCAAAGACTCGCGCGTTGAAGCTCGCGGTCTGTTCGAGATGCGGAAGATGTCCCGAGGAGTCGACCGGGAAGAACTCTGCGTTGGGGATCATCCGCGTCACGTTCTCCGCTTTGGCGATGGAGATCGTCTCATCTTGTCGCCCCCAGACAAGGAGCACCGGCGTGTTGGCACGCGCGATTGTCGCGTACATCGCGGGGTAGTCCACGTCCGCGTTCGCCAGGAGCGATCGCCGGAGCGCGCGTCCGAATCCGCGATACCGCATCTGCGGACGATAGCGATCGGCCCACCCGGGGAACTGCTCCGGATGCAAGAAATCCGACGGCTGATTGTCCGCCATCGTTGGCGCAACTTGCACCTGCCAGAGATAGGCGCCGATACCCGGCGCGGCGATTACCGCCGGGAGCTGGCTCGCCTCGGTCTGAGGGTCGACGAGCACGAGTGAGCGCACTCGCTCGGGATGCCTCGAGGTGAAGTGCGCCGCAATGAATCCCCCGAAGGAGAGTCCGAAGAGATCCACTGGTTGGGCGACACCGAGCGAATCGAGGAGCCCTGTGAGCTGCGCATCGAAGAACGCGCCGTCGTAAGTGGCATCAGGACGGTCCGAGAATCCACGGCCGTACAGGTCGTAGCGAATCACGCGGTGCCCAGCGGCGGCGAGCGCGTAAAACGTCGAGTCCCAGATGTAGTACGGCACGGAGAATCCGTGGACCAGCACCGCCACGCGCCCAGTATCCGGCCCACCGACCTCAAAGTGCGTGGCGCCCTCGGGCAGCGTCACGAAGCGTCCCCCAGCTTCTGCCCGCACCGAGGCGTCGAGCGTCGCGTCCTCGGGGTTCATGGCGAACCAATAGGCCAACGGAACCAGAAGAAGCACGGCGAGCAGAACGAGGAAGCGGCGCATGGCGATTCAGAGAAAAAGGGATGCTGTCTGAGCGAGCCAGGCGAAGTATGCCCTCGCCCGAGTCACCGGGCCACCACCCGAGCCAGTGCGACGCCAAAGTCGCTGGCGCTCGCAGCGCTCTTCCCCCGCGCCGTCCCGAGCGCAACATTAAGCGAGTCTCCTCACATCTCCGTCGCGCGCCGACCTCGCCGATGCACCAGCCCCCGCGTGCGCCCGCTCCGCGCGCACTCCAGTCGAAGCCGCGCCTCGTGCACATCGTTTTACGCGATGGCTCGGAGGTTGAGGGCGGCATTTTCCTGAACCTGGGCCAGTCGCTCGCTCCTTACCTCGGTACCCGCAAAGGGGGTTGGGTGAACTTGGTGGAAGCCACCTGGTTGATCCCCGAACAGGCCAAGGTCCCGCACGCCGTGCTGCAGGCGGATCACGTGATGTATGCCTATGGCATTGAGTCCGATGTGCCGGTGCACTCAGTCGCAGGAGGCGCCGTCTCGCTACGGAGCGTCGAGGTCACGCTCACCAACGACACCCGTGTTCGCGGTCAACTCGCGATCGCTGATCGCCAGCGGTTGAGCGATTTCCTCTTCACAGCGGGCAAGTTCATTCCGATCGTCGGCGCGATGCGGACCGACACGGGGCAACACGTGGGCGACATCGCACTGAATCACGCTGCGGTGCGTGTGCTCCACGACACGGGGACCGGCGCTCCGGATGCCGCGAAGGATCTCGCGAAGGATCTCGCGAAGGATCTTGCGAAGGATGCCGCAAAGGACGCCGCAACGGATGCCGCAACGGATGCCGCAACGGCTGTTGGCCAAGATTTTGGCAAAGACGCTGGCGTCCGGCGCCCCTCGCTCGCGATGGGGATGCCCGCCACCTACGATAATCGCGCGGTGCCTCAGCCCTCCGCGCCGGGCACGGCCGCACGTGTGTCTGTGCCTGTCGCGGGTGCGTCGCCGACGGTCGCTCGTGCGACAATCCAGGGACCGGATGCCGCCTACGTTGTCGAGACTACCGTCCCCGCCGGCGCTGCACCGCGCGCGGACACGGAGCGTCGCCAGCGATTGCGTCCAAGTCTCCGCCTCAATGTGGACGATGTCACAGGGACTCCCGTAGAGGAGTTCGATCCAGGGGAGCCCGATGCACCCTACTCGGCGCACGTCAACGCCATCGCTGATCGCGCGGCCACCCACTGGCTCTCGC
>JAYTDH010000010.1:0-2599 GCA_043736095.1 Gemmatimonas sp. | reverse complement strand
CGTGGTTGAGGGCATCGTCGCTGGCCAAAGCGCGATGGCTGGCAGGATCAGGAGCCCCGCCGACGCGACTAAGCTGCCCGCCGCAATCACCAGTGACGGTACGCCGGCAAACATCCGCCGGGTCAGATGTGCCGCGAGTGCATACATCGACGCCCCCAGCAGCGCGGCCGCCATCGCCAGCGGACCTCCGTCGAGCTTGAGGTCCCCGGCCATCAACACCAACACGCCAGCGAATCCCAGCGCGAGCCCAATCGTGCGGGTTTGTCCGAGCTTCTCTTGAAAGAAGAGTCCGCCGACTACAGCACCAAAGAGTGGCGTGGTGGCGTTCAGCACCGCCGACATGCTCGCTGGAACCGTGCGAGTGGCAAAGGCGAAAAGCGCGAAGGGGACGGCGGTGTTCAGCGCGCCAATCACCGTGAACGCTCCCCAGCGCCCCCGCATCTCCCCCAGTTGTCCGCGCGCGGCCGCCAATGAGAAGAGCAACGTCGCGGCCAAGACGATGCGCACCGTGACCAGCGGGATGGGGCCAAACTCGGGGACCGCTACCCGTATGAACGGGAAGGCGGCCCCCCAGATTGCACCGAGAAGCAGAAGGTCAATGAAATGCGCACGCTGCATCCGAGAATGCTAGCGCCCGCGCGTGCCCGCACGCGCCGATCCACGCAACGCAAAGAGCAAATCCACATAGCTCTTCTCGATCTCCGCCAACCCCGCCATCTTCGACCCCGCCTTCGGCCGCACCAGCATGAACTCGTTTGGCCCGTGCGCTCCGGTGCCGAACCCCATTCCCGAGAACACAAGCGGTAGCTGCAGCCGCTCCGTGAACTGATAGAAGGGCGCACTCCCCGCCAATCGCGGCGAGAGCGTCGGGGTAATGCCGTACTTCCGATACACGCTGATTGCCGCCTGCACGAGCGGTGCATCCACACTCGTCTGCGCGGCCGGATATCCGCTCAACTGCCGCACCTGGATATCGGTGAATCCCCCCGCCACGAGATGCCCACGAATCCGCGCCAACGCGCTGTCCGGCGAGAGTCCCATCGGCAGTCGCGAATCCACCTTCGCAATCGCGCGATGCGGCAGGATTGTCTTCGTCCCTTCCCCCGTGTAGCCGCTCGACATGCCATCGATGTTGAGCGTCGGATGATACGTGTGCCGAACGAGCAAGTCGCGCCCGGTGAGTCCGTCGATGAACCGCTGCACGCCGAGCCCCGCAAGTTGGCGCTCTTCGCCACCTTGGGCCGCGAGGGCATTGATCAGCCGCTGCTCCTCGAGCGTCGGCGGCCGAATTCCATCGTAGTAGTGCGGCACAGTGATCGTGTTGCCATCACGGCTCGTGAGACTCGCCAGTGCCTGCGTAAGCCGCCAGGTCGGCGAATCCACAATCACCTTGTACGAGCCATGAATCTCCGAACGCGTGGGTCCTCCCTGCGGACCACCCGTCGCTTCGAGTTCCATGTACAGAATGCCCTTTACGCCGAGCGCCATCGCGACGCTGCCGTCCGGTCCCTGCGCGTTGAAGGGAAAGAAGACGCCATCCGCCGTGCGGAGTCGCGCTTCGTACCGATCTACCAATTCGGGATAGTGCGGCGAGCCCAGTTCCTCTTCTCCCTCAGCCAGCACCATCAGGTTGACCGGCAACTTGCCGTCCACGGCGATGATCGAAGCCAAGGCATTGAGAAAGGCGCGCTCCGGTCCCTTCTGGTTCGTCGCGCCGCGCGCCATGAGCACCTGCCCATGCTCCGTCTCCACCAATTCGCCCGCAAATGGCGGCACCCGCCAGTTGTCTTCTACCGGCTGCACGTCGTACATCATGTATACGAGCAAGGTCCTCGACGCGCCGGCATCGTAGTAGCCCCACACGCCGGGATGTCCCGACGTGGGCACAATCTCCGCCTCCTTG
The DNA here is from genome assembly GCA_043736095.1 of Gemmatimonas sp. Lineage (GTDB taxonomy): Bacteria > Gemmatimonadota > Gemmatimonadetes > Gemmatimonadales > Gemmatimonadaceae > Pseudogemmatithrix. The sequence goes on along the minus strand of JAYTDH010000010.1, from coordinate 696 downwards.
AATCCCAACGCGCGCAAGTCATCGCGCAACAACGTCGCCATCTCCGTGATGCCGACACTCTGCGCGCTGATGGACGGCTGCCGGAGCCAACGCTGGATATTCGCGAGATGCGCGTCGAGATTCGCATCAATGTGTCGATAGATCGCGTCATGCGTGCCACGATACGGCGCAATGCGCCCCGCGTCGTATCTCTCGTCGGTACTGAACGGAAAGCTGGGCTCACCCGCACGCTGCGCCGCGGCGCCAATCGGCAGAAGCAGACTTACTACGGCGGCGAAACTCAAGGCACGACGGATCATCGCAACGGACTCCGGTAAAGGAAACGCGGCAGCGTCAGACTTCACGTGCGTACAACTGGACGGCCTTCGCACCATCCTCGTATTCCCGCACACCCACAGGGAGATAGCCCATCTGCTCGTGGAAGGCCACTGAGCCTGGATTCGGCGGGCGGAGATTCACCTCGAGCGTGACGCGGGGCCAACGCCCCTCCACCGTTCGATGCAGATTCTCATACAGGGCGCGCCCCACCCCAGCGCGACGGACCCGCGGGGCAACCACCACGCGGTCGAGATACAAGAACTCGGCGTACCGCGCCGAGAACCAGCGGTAGTTCTCGCTCCAGTAATCGAGTCCCGCGGGAAGGCAGAGGACAAAGCCCGCGAGCCCGTCGCCATCCACCGCGACCCGATAGTACGA
>JAYTDH010000009.1:0-8219 GCA_043736095.1 Gemmatimonas sp. | reverse complement strand
CGAAGAACACCTTCCGCGCCTTCGACACCTTAGGCGCCACGACGACCGCGCAATACGGATTCTGCGGATTTCGCGCGAGATAGTTGTCGTGATCCTTCTCCGCCGGCCAGAACATCTCGAGCGCGCGCAACTCTGTGACGATCGGCGCGTCCCAATGCGCCTGCGCCGCAGCGAACTCCGCGCGCGCGACGCGCGCCTGCTCCTCCGACTGCGTGAAAATCGCCGAGCGATATTGCGGGCCCACGTCGTTCCCCTGCCGATCCTTTGTGGTGGGATCGTGGATCGTGAAGAAGACCTCGAGCAGTTCCTTGTACGAGATCACCGTGGGGTCAAACGTCACCTGCACGACTTCCACGTGGCCGGTCTTCTTCCCGCACACCGCCTCGTACGTGGGGTTGGCCACGTGACCGCCCGTGTAGCCACTCTTCACGCCGATTACCCCGCGGAACTCGAGGTACACCGCCTCGAGGCACCAGAAACAGCCGCCACCGAGCGTCGCCACGTCGCGCGCACCGATCGTGTTCACTGGCGGATTCATTCCCGTGCGAACGTCCCTAGGAACTTCCGAGCTCACTTCGACTCCTGAGTAATCGTCGGGAAGAGCACCGCGAAGTTCGCATAGCCTTCGGCGCTCAGCTGCGCCGCTGGGATGAATCGCAGCGACGCGGAGTTGATGCAGTAGCGCAGTCCCGAAGGGCCGGGGCCATCGGGAAAGAGATGGCCGAGGTGTGAATCACCCTCGGTCGAGCGCACCTCAACGCGACGCATCCCGAATGAAGTGTCGGAAATCTCCTTCACCGTGTCGTCCACCAACGGGCGAGTGAACGAAGGCCAGCCCGTGCCCGAGTCGAACTTGTCGTTCGACGCAAAGAGCGCCTCACCCGACACGACATCCACATAGATGCCGGGCTCGTGATGATCCCAGAACTCGTTGCGGAATGGCGGCTCGGTCGCGCTGCACTGGGTCACCTGGTACTGCAGGTCGGTGAGCTTGGCGGCGAGGGTTGGGTCTGCTGGCTTCTGTTTCATGGGAGTCAGGGGACAAGGGACGCGTGAGAATGAGTCGGAGAATGGGCCGACTCTCTCGATGTGAACAAGTGTCGAGGCGGCTCGCCGGTTCCGACTCTTGATTAAACCGAACACACGCCGAAGAAACCGGCGTCCTCTCCGCCCCCGGCCCAGTTCGGCCCGTCCTGAAACCCGTCCGGGGAACCCTTCGTTGTAAGCAAGTGTTCACTTGCTTCAGGCATTGCCTCACTAGTCCCTTCCGTCCCGCATGTCAGAACCGACAAAACAGCAGCTACTCGACGCCGCCGCGCGCGTCTACGCCGAATCGGGCTTTCGCGGCGCGACCACGCGCCGAATCGCCGACGAAGCGGGTGTGAACGAAGTCACGCTCTTTCGACTCTTCGGCTCCAAGGCGGCGCTCATCCAAGAAGCGGTGATGTATGCCTCCACGACCGACGCCCGTGAGCAGCTCCCGAGCGAGCCCGTCGATCCGCCGCGCGAACTCACCGCGTGGGCCGAGCACAACCACCACTTCATGCTAGAAATGCGCGGCATGATTCGCACCTCGATGGCTGAGCTGCATGAGCGGCCTGAGTGTGCGAGCGGTGCCATCGCGCATCGTCAGCAGGCCTTCCAAGATCTCGTGGCGTACATCGAGCGATTGGCCGAGCGCCGCTTCATCCCTTCTGCGGCGGATGCGAAGCCGGCCGCAACGATGATCATGGGTTCCCTCTTCGCCGACGCCATGGGGCGTGATATGATGCCCGACGTTTTCCCTCCCGAGAAGCAAGCACCCGCCATTTACGTGCGACTCTTCCTCCGCGCCCTCGGCGCCACCGTCACAGCATTCCTGTTGCTCGTGCTCCCACTCGCGGGCGTCGCAGCGCAAACGCCCGCTCCGTCCGCCTCTGCTTCCGCGACAACCGCGCTTTCGCTCGGTGACGCGCTCCGCATGGCCGATCGCAAGAGTGCGAATGTGCGCATTGCGCAGGCCGGTGCGGCGCGCGCGGCGGGCCAGCAACGCCAGGCCGACAGCCAACTCCTGCCGCAGGTCAATGGCTCGGTGTCGTATCAGCGTGCCATTCAGAATCAGTTCCAGTCCATCACCGCCTCGTTGCCACCGGACACATCATCGGGTGGAGGCGGTGGCGGACTCGCCGATTCACCAATCGCCAAGATCTTCGCGGCGCCGAACACGGCCGTCTTCGGGCTCAGCGCCACGCAGAGTCTTTGGACCGCTGGTCGCCTCACCGCGCAGCGCGCCGGTGCCCGCGCGGGACGCGATGCCGCCGATATCCAACTCAGCTCGGCGCGCGCGCAGGCACTGCTCGATGTCGCGGCCGCGTACTACGATGCCGTCGCCGCGGAGCGGATGTCTGTGATCGCCGATTCGACGCTCGAACTCACGGAACGCACGCTCAAGTCGGTCGAGCTCGCACGCACGCTCGGCACTGCATCGGAGTTCGATCTCCTCCGCGCTCGGGTGACGCGCGACAACGCGCGGCCCGCGGCAATCATGGCGCGCGGCAATCGCACCGTCACACACCTCCGCGTGAAGCAGCTGCTTGAATTGCCGCTCTCCACGCCAATCACTCTCACGACGCCGATCCGCGACGACGCGGGGATTGTCACCGAACCGATGGCACCGCTCGCGATGGCCGATGCGCGGTCCGTGACGCCGGATACCAGCGTGCAGGCGCGCGCCGCCGTGCGACAGGCACAGGCGCAACTCTCGGCGGAAGAGAAAGCCTTCACTGCGGCCAAGCTCGCTCGACTTCCGTCCGTTCAGTTGAGCACGCTGTATCAGCGATTCGCGTATCCCCCTGAAGGCACGTTCCTTCCCGGTTCACTTGATCTCTACTATCCGAACTGGAACGTGACGCTCGGCCTCTCGTTCCCAGTCTTCAATGGCGGGCGCACCTCAGGTGAGCGCGCCGTAGCCGAGGCCAACGTGATTGAAGCGCGTGCGCGACTGCAGCAGGCGCGCGATGGCGCCGAACTCGATGCGTTGCTCTCGATTGTCGCGCTCGAACAAGCACAGGCGGCCTACTTGGCGTCCGTTGGTACCGATGCGCAGGCCGAGCAGGCGTATCGCATCGCCGAAGTCCGTTTCAACGAGGGCCTCTCCACGCCAGTCGAGCTCGGCGAGTCGCGCGTGCAGTTGCAGCAGGCGCGACTCCAGCGCGTGACGTCGGCGCGCGATCTCGAGGTGGCCCGTCTCCGTCTTGCACTTCTGAAGGATCTCCCGATCAGCATCGGAGGGGCTCGCTGATGCCCTCCACTTCACATACCCAGCTCACTCACACACCCGTCCGCCGGGGGAAGGCCCTGATGTCGTTCCGATCGCTCCGCGCTGCGGCGCTCACTCTTGTCACGTTCACCGTTGCATTCACCGTCGTTGCGTGCGGCGGCGAGGACGCCGCTGCCGATGCACCAAATGCAGTGGTGGTCAACATCGGCACTGAAGGCGTGGCCGTCGTAGATAACACGACGCTCTCGATTGGCCCGCTCCTGTCGGGGTCGCTGGTCGCCGAGCGGACCGCGCAGATCCGCGCCGAAGTACCGGGCGCGATTGTGCAGGTCTTCCACGATCCCGGCGCCGTGGTGTCCAAGGGCACCTCGCTCGCCAAGATCGACGACCGCGCCATCATGGACGGCTTCCTTTCGGCACGCTCCGGCTTCAATGCCGCGACGAACTCGGCGGAAGTCGCCGCACGCGAACTCGACCGCGCGCAGAAGCTCTTTGCCGCCGGAGCAATCTCTGATCGCGATCTCGAGAATGCCCGCCGTGCTGATCTTTCGGCGCGCTCGTTTCTCGATGACGCGAAGGCGCGCCTCTCGCAGGCCGAGAAGAACCGCGATGCGGCGAATGTACTGGCGCCGTACGATGGAGTTGTCGCCGACCGCTTCGTGAATCCGGGCGACATCGTCGCCCCAGGCACGCCGCTCTTCTCGCTGGTCGATCCAAGCACAATGCGCCTCGAGGCCGCCGTGCCGGCGAGCGAACTGGCGATGATCCGCCTCGGTGCGCGCGTCACGTTCACCGTGACGGGCTACCCGGGTCGCACCTTTGAAGGGCGCATCTCGAGCATCAACCCGCAGGCCGATCCGCAGACGCGGCAGGTGCGCTTGTTCGTGCGCATCCCCAACAGCGGACAGCGGCTCGTGGCGGGACTCTTCGCCGAAGGGCGTGTGGCGAGCGAGGAGCGTACGGCGCTCACCGTGCCGGCCGCAGCGCTCGATCTGCGCGGGCTCGCGCCGGAAGTTGTCCGCTTAAAGAACGGCGTCGCCGAACGCGTCGCCGTGACGATTGGTGCGCGTGATGAATCGACGGAGCGCGTCGAAGTGCTCACCGGCCTCGCGGCTGGCGACACCGTGCTCGTTGGTGCCGCGCTGGGCATCTCTGCGGGGACCAAGCTCAAGGTGAGCACCCCATCCGATACTTCGACCCGCCGCTGAGGCGCTGACCGATGTTCATCTCAGATTTCGCAATCAAGCGACCCCTCGTCACCATCGTCTCGATGCTGGCGCTCGTCGTGTTCGGACTCTTCTCGCTGTGGCAGCTCGAGACCGATGAGTTCCCGGACGTGCAGCAGCCGATCATCAACGTGGCGATCCCGTATCCTGGCGCGTCGCCGGATGTGGTGGAGCGCGAAGTACTCGACCGCGTGGAAGAAGCCGTCTCGGGCATATCCGGCGTAGATCGCATCTCCGGCGCGGCGCAGGACGGTTTTGCCAACATCACCGTCTTCTTCGTTTTCGAGAAGGACCTGCAGCAGGCCTCGCAGGACATCCGCGACAAGATTTCGGCGATTCGCTCTGATCTCCCAGCGGAGATGAAGGAGCCGATCCTCACGCGCTTCGATCCAGCGGATCAGCCGATCGTCGAGCTCTCAATCAACTCGACGGTCTTGAGTGCGCCTGAGCTCACGCGCATCGCTGACCCCGGTGTGACGCGCGTGCTGCGTGGCATCCCCGGCGTCGCCGAGGCGAATGTCGTGGGAGGAGTGGAGCGTGAACTCACCGTAGAGATCGATCCCGCGCGGATGGAAGCGGCGGGAATCACAGTCGCGCAGGTGGTCGGAGCGCTGCAGTCGCAGAACCTCGCGACTCCGGTCGGGCGCATCACGGGCGCGCTGGACGAGCGCTCGATTCGCCTCAAGGGCAAGCTCGAGACGCCAGAAGACTTCCTCCGGCTCGTGGTGGCCGAGAAGGGTGGCCGCGCGATTCGCCTCGGCGAGATCGCGTCGGCGCGGGACGGCACGGCCGAACCGCGCACTGCCGCGCTGTTCAATGGTCGCGACGCCATCGGTATCCAGATCAAGAAGGCGAAGGGCTACTCCACGACGGCCGTCGCGGCTCGCGTGGTGACGGAAATCGAAAGTGTGCGTGCGGGTCTTCCGCCGGGCACGACGATCGACGTCGTGCGGAACTCGGGCGACCGCGTGAAGGCGTCGGTCGCGAATGTGCAGAGCACGCTGATCGAAGGCGCGCTGCTCACCGTGCTGGTGGTGTTCTTGTTCCTCAACTCGTGGCGCTCTACTGTGATCACGGGCCTCGCGCTCCCGATCTCCGTGCTCGCCAGCTTCGTGGCGGTGTGGGCGTTTGGTTTCACGCTCAACACGATGTCGCTCCTCGGCCTCTCGTTGGCAATCGGCATCCTGATTGATGATGCAATCGTGGTGCGAGAAAACATCGTACGACACGTGGAGATGGGGAAAGACCATTTCAAGGCCGCGCACGAGGGGACCGATGAGATTGGACTCGCGGTGGCGGCGACGACCTTCTCGATTGTCGCGGTGTTTGTGCCGATCGGCTTCATGGCCGGACTTTCGGGGCAATGGTTCAAGCCGTTCGCGCTGACCATCGCCTGCGCGGTGCTCGTTTCACTCTTCGTGTCGTTCTCGCTCGATCCAATGCTCTCGGCGTACTGGCCGGATCCGGAGCTCGAGGAGCATCAGCATCGGAGCTGGATCTCGCGCAAGCTCGAGACGTTCAACAAGTGGTTCGACCGCATGGCGGGGAAATACACCAAGGTGATCGGCTGGGCACTCGATCATCGTCTGGCGATGGTGACGCTGGCGATTGGCTCGCTCGTCGGGGCCCTGACGTTGCAGGCGACGATAGGCGGATTCGGGTTCGTGCCGGTGACCGACAACTCGGAATTGATTATCCAGGTGGAGACACCGCCAGGCTCAAATCTCGAGTACACACGGATGAAGACCGAAGAGGCGGCGCGCGTGGCGCGGGCGCATCCGGAAGTGCGATACACGTTTACAACGATTGGATCTGGCGGTGGCATGGACCCCTCCGAGGCGCTCGGTGCGGTGGACCTCGGTAGCGTGTATGTGCGTATGACGCCGAAGGCAGATCGCAGCACATCGCAGGATCAGTTCGGCGCGACGCTTCGCGAGGAAGTGAAGGTGATTGGCGGTGCGACGGTGGCCGTGTTCACCAGCGGGTTCGGCGGCGCAATCAAGCAGGTGCAGCTTGAACTGCGCGGCATCGACGGCGTACAGTTGCAACAGGTGGCCGACTCCGTGCTGCGCTTTGTGCGGACCACGCCGGGCGCGGTGGACGTGAGTCTTTCGACAAAGGGGCAGAAGCCCGAGCTAGAGATCACGCTCGATCGTGCGTTGGCCGGTTCGATGGGTGTGACCGTTGGGCAGATCGCGCAGTCGCTGCGTCCGGCATTTGCGGGTGTGGATGCCGGCGACTGGATTGATCCCGCGGGTGAGAATCGCAAGGTGCGCGTGCGCCTCGCGCCGGAATCGCGCACGCGCGTGCAGGACATCGAGCGCTTGCCGATCTCGGTGGGCGGCGGGCAGAGTGGCGCACCGATGCGGATGATGCCGCTGGGTCAGCTCGCGCGTGTGACGCAGGGCCTTGGCCCCGCGAAGATCTCACACTTAGATCGCGACAACGTGATCGTCGTACAGGCGAACGTCTCCGGAAGCTCGCTGGGCGAAGTCACGAGCGCGATTGCCTCGCAGTTGCAGAAAATGAATATCCCCACGGGCATCACCTGGTCGTTCGGTGGCGAAGCGAAGGATCAAGCGCAGGTGTTCGGAGACATTCTCGCGGCACTCGGCATCGCCCTGATGCTGATGTACCTAATCCTTGTGATGCAGTTCGGCTCGTTCCTTGAGCCAATCGCGATTCTCGTGTCGCTTCCGCTCTCGTTGATTGGCGTGGTGCTCGCGCTCATTATCACGGGAGACACACTGAACATCATGTCGATGATCGGTGTGATCCTGCTGATGGGCATCGTGGCCAAGAACGCGATCTTGTTGATCGACTTCGCCAAGTGGGGCGTCGAGCAAGGCATGGATCGGCGCACGGCGTTGATCGAGGCGGGGCGCGTCCGGTTGCGCCCGATTTTGATGACGACCTTCGCGCTAATCGCGGGCATGATTCCTGTCGCACTCGGCATTGGCGAGGGGGCGGACTTTCGTGCGCCGCTCGGTCGTGCGGTGATCGGCGGAACCATTACGTCGACGTTCCTGACGCTGCTGGTCATCCCGACGGTCTATGACATCATGGACGAGATGCGCGAGAAGGTGGCGGGGTGGTTCAACTTCCCGGTGCGGCCGAAGACTGAGGAGTACATGGTGCCGAAGCATCCGTCGTAACGGCGCTTGCTTGCGGGGCACGAGTTAACTGCATTCACCACGAAGGCACGAAGGGCTCCGATCTCGCTTTGAGATTGGAGCCCTTTTTGCTTCGCGGGGCCAGCGAGAAGTGCACGTTCTCACCACGGAGGCACGGAGGCACGGAGGGCATCTGCGACAGAATGGGCGCTGGTGTTCCATTCGTAGATGTTTTCATTGGAACAGCAGTTGCCCTCCCGGCAACTCTCTTCTCCGTGCCCCGGTGCCTCCGCGCCTCCGTGCCTCCGTGGTGAAGAAGTGCAGTTCGACATCTGCCATGCACACGCAAAAAGGGCCCCGATCTCAAGTCGAGATCAGAGCCCCTCGTGCCTTCGTGGTGAAAGCCGTGAAAGCAGTTACCGCGGCCCCATCGGACCCGGGCGCCTACCAGGCCCACCAGGCCCACCTGCCCCACCAGGTCCACGCGGCGGACGGTGCGCTTCGAACCACGCACGCTGCGCGTCCGTGAACACCGCGCGAATCGCCTCGTGCAGCGCCTGCACCGCCGGACGTAGCGACTCGTGAATCGCGCGTCCCTCAGCGAGGATTGCGCGGACATCT
>JAYTDH010000008.1:0-2506 GCA_043736095.1 Gemmatimonas sp. | reverse complement strand
GGAATCTTGAACGCGTCCGTGAGCCCCGCATCGAGCGCGACCGTGCGGATATTGTTGCCGTAGTCGAACGCAATCGCGCCGGCATCCTGCATCGCCCGCATCGCCCGCACGTGCGCCACAACGCTCGCCGTTGATCGCTGCACGTACTCCTCTGGATCGCGCGCGCGGAGCGCAATCGCGGCCTGGAACGACATCCCGTGCGGTAGGTACCCGTTGAGCATGTCGTGCGCGCTCGTCTGATCCGTCACCACATCAGGGATGATCCCGCGCTGCACCATCAGCGGGAGCACGTCGGCCGCATTCCCCACGAGTCCCACCGAGAGACCTCGCTTCGCCGCCTGTGCCTCGCGGATCCACGTCATCGCCTCATCAAGATCGTGCGTCATTTTGTCGCAGTAGCCCGTCTCCAGCCGCTTCTGGATGCGCGTCGGATCGACATCCACCCCGAGGATCGCCGCGTCGTGCATCGTCGCCGCGAGGGGCTGCGCGCCGCCCATCCCACCGAGCCCAGCGGTGAGCACGAAGCGTCCCGCGAGCGAGCCGCCGAAGTGCTTGGCGGCCACCGCGCCGAAGGTCTCGTACGTCCCCTGCACGATTCCCTGCGAGCCGATGTAGATCCACGAGCCCGCCGTCATCTGGCCATACATCATCAGGCCCTTCCGCTCAAGTTCGCGGAAATGCTCCCACGTGGCGAAGCGCCCGACGAGGTTGCTATTGGCGATCAAGACACGGGGCGAATACTTGTGCGTGCGGAACACCGCCACCGGTTTGCCGCTCTGCACCAGCAGCGTCTCATCGTCCTCGAGCGCACGGAGCGCGGTCACGATGGCCTCGAACGACTCCCAGTTTCGTGCGGCCTTCCCGGTCCCACCATAGACCACGAGATCATCGGGACGCTCGGCGACCTCGGGGTCGAGGTTATTCATCAGCATCCGGAGGGCGGCCTCCTGCGGCCAGCCCTTGCAGGACATGGTGCTGCCACGCGGCGCACGCACGAGGTGGGGGGCGGAGATGGTGGCCATAGTGCGGGGGAATTTACACCCGTATGTTCTACCGATGCGACTTCTCCCCCCTGCCGGTACCATGGCTCTGACGCGCCTCGTTCGTGTCGGGGTCGCTTGCCTCGCCCTCAGCGCTCCGCTCAGCGCTCCGCTCAGCACTCCGCTCGGCGCGCAGGACCCCCTCTCCGAACTCGACGCCTTTATTGGGCGCGGGATGCGAGAGTGGCAGATCCCGGGGCTCTCGATTGCCGTGGTGAAGAATGACACCATCGTATTTGCGAAGGGCTACGGTGTCCGCACCATCGGCCAAGAGGGGCGAGTGGATACCCGCACGCGCTTCGGGATGATGTCCACCACCAAGGCGATGACCGCGCTGGCACTCGCCATGCTGGTGGACGAGGGAAAGGTCCAGTGGGACGATCCCGTCGTGCAGCACCTCCCCTGGTTCCGCTTCTCGCAGCCTTGGGTGACCGAGGCGATGACGATTCGTGATCTGCTGACCCATCGGACCGGACTCGGCAACACCGATTTGCTCTGGGGCCGCGGCGACCTCAGCACCCGACAGATTCTCGAGCGGGTGCGATTCGTCGACCTGACTTATTCGCCACGCGCAGGTTTTATCTACCAGAACGTGATGTATGGCGCGGCCGGCGAGGTCATCGCGGCCGTGAGCGGAATGCCGTGGGAGGAGTTCGTCGAGTCCCGCGTGATGTCCCCAATCGGCATGACGCGCTCAAGCGCCACGCTCGCCCACATGCAGGAGCAGCGGGACGCAAATACCTCATCCGCACACTGGATCTTCGGCGCCACGACCCGTCGCATCGAAGAGCAGCCCGTCGATGGGGTTCCTGCGGCTGGAGCTGCGTGGTCCACCGCCGAGGATGCCGCGAAGTGGCTGCGCTTCCTCCTCGACTCCGGGCGTGTCGGAGGTCGTCGACTCGTCTCTGAGGCGAGTTATCGCGAATTGTTTAAGCCGCAGGTGATGGTGCCGGCCTCGGAGTTCTATCCGAGTATGGCGCTCACGCGCCCGCGGTGGACGACCTACGGGCTCGGCTGGTTCCAACAGGACTATCGCGGAATGGCGGTGCACTATCACACGGGGTCCATCGCCGGCCGTACCGCGCTCACCGGACTCGTGCCCAGCGAGCGTCTCGCGGTGTTCGTGTTTGCGAATCGCGACCACGAGGAGTTCCGCCACGCGCTCCTCTGGCAGGTCATCGATCTCTGGACGAATGCCCCGCGCCGCGATTGGCTGGTCGATCTCAAAAAGATTTACGACGAGCGCGATGCGCGGGTTGCCCGCGCAATTGCCGCGCGCGACAGCAGTCGCGTGGCGAACACACGCCCGAGCACCGCGCTCAGCGGGTATGCCGGTCGCTACGATCACCCGATCTACGGCGACGTCAGCGTCAGCGTGGAGAGTGGCACGCTTCGCCTCGCGATGGGGCCGCTCGCGCAGAACGCCGGCCCGCTTGAGCACTTTCACTACGACACGTTCCGCGCGC
>JAYTDH010000007.1:0-7113 GCA_043736095.1 Gemmatimonas sp. | reverse complement strand
GCGGCACGAAATACGGGAAGGGCGCCGTGGGAATCCTCACGGCGGGGCGCATTGACCGGCAGGGGGCCTACGAGGTCCTCGTCACCTACGCGCTGGCGCCATTCGTGACGCCAGCGCTGTACGCGCGATAGCGCGTCGTCAGTCCTTCATTGGCCGTAGCGCGAGGACAGGTCGTTGTGCGGCGCGAATCAGCTTGTCGGCCACCGACCCAATAAAGAGCCGCGAGATGCCTCGCCCCTGAGTCGCCAGCGCGACGACGTCAGGATCGGTCTCCTTGATGTGCGCCATCAGCGCCTTCACCGGATTCAACTCCACGCGGACGACGGCGTGGGCCTTCACCCCGTGCGCGACGAGATCGGCCACGACCTTATCGATGCTCACCTTGGCGTGGGCCGCCTCGCTATCGATGCCGTAGGGATCTGGTTGGTCGGACTCGAACTGCGAGAGCACGTCGTTCGGCACAGTCGGCGAGACCATCCGCACCACATCAATCTCCGCACCAAAAAGCAGCGCGAGATCGCGGGCGAGCGGGATGATCGCGTCGGCGCGCGCGCTACCATCGAGCGGCATCATGATGCGCTTAGGCACGAGCGCCTCCATCGCGTGCGTGTCGTTGGCCGGGAGCGCGAGCACGGGACGATGTGAGTGCCGGATCACCGCGTCGCAGACGGAGCCGAGCCAATCGGGGGCGAATCCGCCGGAGCCGTGCGTAGTCATCACGATGAGGCTGGCACCGACAGCATCGGCAACTTCCGTGATCACGCCGGCGGGCGATCCATCCGCCACACGGGAATCGACGTGGACGCCCCACTCCGCGCCGAGACGTTTCGCGAGCTCCGTGACGTAGGTGTTGGCACGGGCGCGCAATGTGTCGTCCGCGGCGAGCATATCCTGCGTGAAGACGCCCTCGGCGGTCGCGCCGATAATCGCGAGGGGGACATGCACACGGACGAGGTGGACGGCGCCGCTGGCGCGACGGGCGATATCGAGCGCTACGCCGACGGCGCGCTCGGCGAGTGGTGAGCCATCCACCGGGACCAGGATCGAGCGCATACGAATCTCCTCCGACAAGTTGACGCGTCGCCCGTTCACGGGCCGCTACTGGATGCTAGCATTCTGTGTCCCACCGGCCCGTAGGCCCTTCCCCGAACCTGTGTCAGGAATATCCGTGACCGAACAGACCCCGCTCCCATTCCGGATCCAGGCCCGTGTCCGCTGGAGCGAATGCGACCCACTCGGCATCATCTGGTACGGCGCGTATCTCAAGTACTTCGAGGCCGCTGAACTCGAGATGTTTCGTGCGGTGGGATTACCGTACGAGGTGCTACGCGTGCAGCACGAGGTGCAGCTACCGCGCAAAGCGTTCACGGTGGAGTTCTACTCCCCGGCGCAGATGGACGAACTGCTCGACATCGATATCGGTGTGACAAAAATTGGATCGTCGTCGCTGACGATGCGCTTTGAAGCCTATCGCGCTGCGGATCGGGTCCTGCGGGCGACGGCCCAGCTGACCGTGGTGTGCGTGGAGAAGTCGAGCATCACGAAGCGCGTCATCCCGGAGTGGGTGCGGACGGCCCTCAGTCCCTACATGGCTAGCTAGCCGGCGGGGCCGCGCTCGGCCTGTCGGTTCCGCCCGACGAGCGCGAGTGCGCTTCCATCGCGCGGCTCACGCGGCGCTGCAGGCGCTGGAGCCCGTCGTACGCGGCGTACTTGAAGGCGTCGCTCAGAGTGGGATAGTTGTAGACGCTTTGGATGAAGTGATCGAGCGTCCCGCGAAAGTGAAGCACCGTCGCGGGAATATGAATCAACTCGCAGGCCCCCTCGCCAATGACGCTCGCACCGACGAGCATATGATCGTCGGCGCGGAAGACGAGCTTCACGAAGCCTTCGGTGTCGCCGATGATCTGTCCCCGAGGATTATTGCGGAAGGGTGCCTTGCCAATCTCAACCGGGATGCCCTTCGCTCGCGCTTCGTCCTCGCCGAGCCCAACGGTGGCGATCTCGGGAATGGTCCAGACGCCGTAGGGGAGGACCGACGAGACCTTCGACTTGTATTTGAGATCGAAGGCGTGGCACATCGCGACGCGCGCCTGTTCCATCGCCGTCGATGCCAGGGCGGGGAAGCCGACGATGTCACCCGCGGCGAAGATGTGCGGGGCGCTCGTACGGAACTGATCATCCACCGTGACGAAGCCGCGCGTGTTGACGTGCACGCCCGCCAGGTCGAGATGCAGTCCCTCGGTGTTGCCCTCGCGACCCGCACAGTAGAGCACGCAGTCGGCGGGAATTGCGCGGCCGTCGCCAAGGGTGACTGTCGCGAGATCACCATCGACCGTCACGCTCGTGACCGCGGAGTCGAGGACCACCTGCACGCCGAGTCGGCGCGTCATTTCGGTGCGGAGCGCGTCGGAGAGATCGGTGTCGAGTTGCATCAAGAGGCGTTCGCGGCTGTTGATCAGCGTCACGCGCACGCCGAGCGCGCCGAAAATCCCCGCGTACTCGCAGCCGATGACGCCGCCGCCAATCACCACGAGGCGCCCGGGAATCGCCGGGAGCGAGAGGACGTCGTCGCTGTTCACCACCACGCGGCCGTCGAACGGAATTTCCGCCGGATGCGACGGGCGTGAGCCGTTGGCCAGGAGAATAATATCCGCCGTGATGAATCGTGCGGGTGCACCGTAGCGCGTGACCTCAAGGATGTGCGGGTCGACGAATCGCGCGGCGCCTTGCACCGAGGTAATCCGGTGCCGTTCCAAGTTGTGCTCAATCAACTGCCAAGCCGACTCGACGACCGCGCGTTCGCGGTGCATGAAGTCCCCGACGGTGATATCGGACTTCATCCGGAGATCGACGCCGTAGAGGCCGCGCTGGCGGAGTCCACTGAGGTAGAGGGCGGTCTCGCGGAGCGTTTTTGAGGGGATCGTCCCCGTATTGACGGCGGCCCCGCCGGGCTTGGGTGCGCGTTCAATCACACAGACGGACTTGCCGAAGTAGGCAGCCTGTGCCGCCCCCTTTTCTCCGGCGGGGCCGCTCCCAATGACGCAGAGATCGAAGTGCTCACCGATGCGGTCGCTCAAGGCGCTCCCTGAACCGTTGGGGATGAGGAGAACATACGCCAGTCTGCCATGGGACGCGAGCAATTGGCGGGTCCGGCGGCCGACTGCGACGGGTCCCTCAGAGGCTTATCTTTCCGGCATGACTCAAGAGTCCACCTACTTCCGGAAAGGGTTCGGCCTGAAGGCCGAGGTTGAGGCGACCCTGACCGCCGACTATGACGGCAAAGTTGTGGATTTGCTTCTCGCGCGCGAGCACACGCTCGTGGCTGGGGACGTGACGATCCGTCTCGCGAAGGAATTCGGCTTCTGCTACGGCGTCGAACGGGCCGTGGAGTACGCCTACCAGACGCGCGCCAAGTTCCCCGATAAGCGAATCTTCCTCGCTGGGGAGATCATCCACAACCCGCATGTGAACGCGAAGCTCAAGGAAATGGGCATCGTGTTCCTCAAGCCGAGCGACAAAGGATTCGATTACTCCGAAGTTGAGCCGACTGATGTGGTGATCCTCCCGGCGTTCGGCGTGACAATCCATGACTTCGACACTCTGCGTACCAAGGGGTGCGTGATGGTCGACACCACTTGTGGCTCGGTGCTCAATGTTTGGAAGCGTGTGGACGCCTACGCACGCGATGGCTTCACCTCGTTGATTCACGGCAAGTACTACCACGAGGAGACGCGCGCGACGGCGTCGCAGGTGGAGAAGTACCCGAATGGCACGTATCTCGTGGTGCGCGATATGTCGCAGGCCGAGGACGTGATGGCGTACATCTCCGGGAGCTTCGCCGGCGGTCGCGAGGCCTTCCTCAAGAAGTACGCGCACGCGGCGAGCCCGGAGTTCGATCCTGACACGCATCTGCAGCGCATCGGTGTGGCGAACCAGACGACGATGCTGGCGCGCGAATCGTTGGCAATCGGCGAAGCGGTGGGGACTGCCATGGCCCTAGCGCACGGTGCCACGCATCGCGCCGAGCATTTCCGCACGTTCGACACGATTTGCTCGGCGACGCAGGATCGGCAGGACGCGGTGAATGCGTTGCTGACCGAACACCTCGACGTGATGATCGTGATTGGTGGATACAACTCGAGCAATACGATTTCGCTCGCGGCGCTCTGCGCCGAGAAGGTGCGCACGTATCATGTGGAGGATGCGGCAAGTATCGATCCCGAGCACGGACGTGTGCGGCATCGCGATCCGGTATCTGGGAAAGAGCTGATGGATACCGATTGGCTGCCGATGCAGGGCGCGCTTCGCGTGGGAATAACCGCCGGCGCGAGCACCCCGAACAACAAGATTGGTGAGACGGTGTTGCGCGTGCTGATGACGCGCGGGTTGGATCCGGCGACGGTTGTCTGACGACGTGACCGCGGCGTCGCGCGCGACTCCGGGGTTCATTGCGCTCGAGGGCGGGGATTCGCGGGTAGAGATCGTTCCCGCACACGGTGGGCACATTCGTTCGTTGCATTGCTTTGGGCGCGAGTGGTTGCTGCAGGGGGACGATGCGCCGCCGAAGGCCGGGCGCGCACCGATCTCCGGAAGTGGCTGGGACGAGTGCGCACCGAGCGCCGGCGGCGGGAGTATGCCGGAGTGGGTGAAGGGCACAGGCGGACGCGCACTGATCGCTGGCGGTGAAGCGCGCTTGCAGCGTCCCGAAACCACGCTCGTGACCGACTCTGAAGGCCACAAGGCGACCTGCACTTGGCGCGGGACCTCATTGCCGTGGGTGTTGACGCGCACGTTGCTCGTGCGACCGGACGGCGCGGTCGAGGCGCGGTACGAGGCGCTGACCACAGGGAAGGAACGGTTGCCATTTCTCTGGAGCGCGTGGATGATGTTTCCCTTGAGCTCGCGCACGCGGCTCAAACTCCCCGATGGCGCGCGCCTGCGCGTGGCGTCGGTAAGCGGCGCGGCGATGCGCGAAGGGCGCGAGACGATTGCGCAGTGGCCGAAGTTGATGCTCGATATGCGCACACGTGATCTCAACGCGCCGTGGTCGGTGCCGGCGAAGACGCAGCTGTCGTCGTGGGTGGATCTTGGGCAGGGCAAAGCGCTCATTCAGTTGATTGAGGACGACGAGCGACTCACGATCAGTTGCGCGGGAGCCGGCGTGCCGTTCTGCGGCGTGTTGCTCGATCGCGATGGGTCGCACCGTGGGCGGACACGCGTGCTGCTCCGCCAGAAGCGCGTTCCCGCGCTTGCGCTCGTCCCCTCGCTTGGCGCGCCAGAGAAGTTCAGCGACGCGCTCGGCAACTGGCAGTCGATCACGTGGCTCGTTCCCGGTGAGCCGCGAAGATGGACGATGACGATTCGCGGAAGTGCGGCGTGACGGAACCGATGACGCGACTGCTCGACGGACTGATCGACTACGCCGGCCTCTTTCCGCCGGCCGCGTTGCCGATGTCGGCGGCCGTGCAGCAGTACGCCGCGTATCGCGCCGGCGCGCAGCGAGGGATGCTGGCGCGCTTTGTGCTGACCGCTGACCGGCTCGAGGAGTTCGTGGCCGTTGCCTCGGCGTTGCCCGAGCCACGTGGGGCCGATGGCACGTCGTGGCCCCTCGCGGTGCTCGCCACTGGGACTGATGCCGCGGCGCTCGATGCCTTCGACACCGCGCACGGCGCGCGGTGGCACGTGGATACGATCGAAGCGAAGGCCGTGGATCTCCCGGGGATCGCCGCGCTCGCGGCGGCGTATCGACCGCGGCGCGTCGTCTATGTCGAAGTGCCGGTGAAGCAGGATCCCGGTGCACTCATCGCGGCGCTCGCGCCCCTCGGCCTGCGCGCGAAGATTCGCACGGGCGGCGTGACCGCAGATGCGTTCCCACCACCGTCCGACGTGATGCGCTTTCTCGTGGCGTGCGTGCGCTATGAGGTGCCGTTCAAGGCGACGGCGGGACTGCATCATCCGATCCGCGGCGAGTACGCGCTGACCTACGCGGCCGATGCGCCGCGCGCCACGATGTACGGGTTCCTCAATCTGTTTGTCGCGGCAATCCTGTTACACGCTGGACACGCGGCGGCGTCCGTGGCGCCGTTGCTTGAGGAACGCGACGCGTCCACAATCCGTGTACGCGACGGTTCGATCACCTGGCGCGCACTCGCCGCGGATGCCTCGCAGGTCGCGGCCGCCCGTGCGACCTTTGCGGGGTCGTTTGGATCCTGTTCCTTTGAGGAGCCGGTGCAAGACCTCGCTGCTCTCTCCCTTCTCCCCACCGCGCGATGACGCTCGACGAGACGCACGATCCCTCACTGCGGAGCTGGGTGACTTCCGCTCACGCGGCGGGCACTGATTTCCCGATCCAGAATCTGCCGCTTGGGGCGTACTATCCGATCGAGGTGAGCGCCGCACGCCTCGGCGTTGCGATTGGCGACATGATTCTCGATCTGGCTCAGGCGTGCGAGAGTGGGTATCTCGACGGACTCCGGATTGACGTCGTGGAGGCCTGCGGTGCGCAGTCGCTCACGCCGCTCTTCGCCACGGGGCGCGCGGGCCTGAGTGCGCTGCGTTCACGAGTCAGCGCGATCCTGCGCGCGGACACCACGGAGGGCGCGCGCGCGAGCCGTGACCGCTCGCTCCTCGTGCCGATGGCCGACGCGCGAATGGCGCTTCCGGCAGTCGTCGGCGACTACACGGACTTTTACGCGAGCATCGATCACGCCACCAACGTTGGGTCGATGTTTCGGCCGGACAACGCGCTTCTCCCAAACTATAAGCATGTGCCGATCGGCTATCATGGCCGCGCGTCATCGCTCGTGGTGAGTGGCACGGCAGTGAAGCGGCCCCTCGGTCAGACGGTGGCGAAGCCCGAGGGGCCGCCGAGCTTCGGGCCGAGCGCCCGCATGGACTATGAGCTCGAAGTGGGCGCGTTCATCGCGGGAGGGAATGCCATGGGGACGACAATCCCACTCGCGGAGGCTGAGAAGCACATCGCCGGACTTGTGCTCGTGAACGATTGGTCGGCGCGTGATATGCAGTCGTGGGAGTATCAGCCGCTCGGTCCGTTCCTCGCCAAGAACTTCGCCACGACTGTCTCTCCGTGGGTGGTGACCCTCGATGCGTTAG
>JAYTDH010000006.1:0-2960 GCA_043736095.1 Gemmatimonas sp. | reverse complement strand
TCTGCTGCGGCGCGCCGGATTCCGTCATGTGCATACGTACTACCTCGTGCAATCGCCGGCGAGTCCCCGCCATTTCATCCCCGCCACCGCAACGGCGCTGATTGCCTGGGACCGGGCGATCTCCGTGCCGGACTGGCGCATGCACCTGCGCCACGCGATGTACCGACTCGGACTCACTGCGCTGCTGCTTCGGTATCGCCTCGTCATTGCACAGGCTTGAATTCCCTACTCCGCGAATGTCTCCGCGACCTCAGGGTCGAGGGAGTGGAAGATCCGCGCCTTTGGGAGCGGATTGTTGTGGTCGTGAACTACGGGCAGGTCCCACGGCGGGTGACCGAACCGGACCGGGGATTTAAGCTCCTCCTGCTGGACGAGCGCGGACGCACGCAGTGGTTTGGTCGCTGTGCCTGGGCGAGCCTCCCCGCGATGCGACGCGAGGTGGACGTCCTGCTGCAACTGCGCGAGGATCCCTTTGCCGCGCGGCACATCCCAGAGACGCGCGTCACGAATCGTCCCCCACTCTTCCTGCAAGTGAGCCGCTACTTGGGCGACGTGAGCTACGGGCGGACGTACGACACGCTCGCCCCCGCCGAGTGGGGAAACGATGTGCGTGAGATTGAGGCGCTCTCCCAACGGCTGATGCAGACCGCGACGGAGCGTGTACCGATTCTCAGCGAGTCCCCCGGCATCACGCAGCGCGAGTGGGTGCTCGAGGGCGACTTGCGGACCCTCCGCGACTCCGGCTTCGACCGCGCACTCGTCCGCATGCTTGAGCGTGCGGTGATGCCGGCGGCAAATGCCACGGCCGAACTGCAGCATGGCGATCTCTGGCCAGCGAATGTGCTGCGTGCGGAGGGGCGCTGGTGGTTGATTGACTTCGCCGAATGTGGTGTGGTCTGGACCCCGCTCTACGACCTCTTTCACCTCATCTCGACCCCGCCCGCTCGCGCCACGCGGCGGTGGTATGGAGAACAGCTGGACCGCTCCGATGCATGGACCGTCGCACGCTTTGGTGCGTTGAAAGACGCCGCGATTCCGCGCGGACTCGACGTCACCACCGTTGGCAGTTGCCTCGTGTATTACCTCCTCCACCTCACGGCGTACCGGATGCGCCCCGGTGTGCCGGCCGACATCAGCACGGAGAATCGGGTGGAACTCGAGCGCATGGCGCAGTGGCTACTCCGCCACGACGGGAATCCCACCGATCTCCTCGCTGCGGCGTTCGAGGGTTAACGGATGGCTTCGATTGCGCGCAATGTCGTGGCAAACTGGGGTGCCTCCTTGGTGGGGGCGGTCACTGGACTCTTCATTGCCCCATTGGTGGTGCGAGCGCTGGGGAGCGACGAGTATGGTGTCTGGGTGCTGGTTGGCTCACTCACCGGCCCCTTAAGCCTCCTCGACCTCGGTGTTCGCAGTGCCGTGACACGCCAGATTGCGCGGAGCAAGGCGCAATCCGACCACGAGGCTTCCGGGCGTACCCTGCGCGCCGCGCGCCGGCTCTACGCGGCGAGTGCGGGACTCGCCGTGCTGGTCACGGTGCTCCTCACGGCCACCGTGGTCTCGCTCTACAAGTTGCCGGAGGGGCTCATTTGGCCGGCCCGCGTGAGCCTCCTGTTGGCGGGCAGCTCGTTGGCCATTGGTCTCTACGGCGGTGCCTTCGGGGGACTCCTCGCCGGCGTGCAACGGCTCGACCTCATCGGGATGATGAACATCGTCGCCGAGCTCGGGCGCATCGCCCTCGTGGCAACAGTGCTCTGGCTTGAGGGTGGCATCGCCGGGCTCGGCGTCGTGGTCTTCGTTTTGGCGCTGGGGCGCTTGGCATTCCAACGCGTGATGGCGCGCCGCAGCTATCCCGAGGCCTTCAGCCCCGGGGCACCACCGAGTCCGGAGGACTATCGCGCAATCTTCGCCATCAGCGCCGTCTCCACCGCCATTTACGCCTTCGGGATGTTGAGCGCGAACACCAGCGTCTACATCCTCGGCGCGCTCCGCCCTCTCCGCGAGGTTGGCGAGTATTCAATCGGCACGACCCTGCCGAGCTACCTCATGGCCTTCAGTCTCCCGATTGCCCAAGTGGTGCTCCCACGCTCCAGCGAGTTGGCCGCGGTCGGTGATCTGCACGGATTGCGACGTCTGGTGCTGCAGTCGTCGCGGTTGGGAACGCTGCTGCTCCTTCCGGTGGCGGTGGGGTTCATCACACGCGGAGGAACCTTCCTCGCGCTATGGATGGGGCCTGAGCACCGGGGCACGGCCGAGCCCGTCTTGCAGATCTTCGCGCTCACCTGCCTGATGAGCCTTCCGCGCCACGTCGGGCAAACGGCACTGATTGGCGCCGGACAACATCGTCCAATCGTGCCCTGGTACGTCGTGGAGTTCGGGCTCGTGGCGGTCATGACTTACTTGCTGACCCCTCAGTGGGGAACGGTCGGCACCGCGTGGAGCGCGGTGGTGCCCTTTGCCATTGTCGCGCTGGCGGGCATCCCGGCGCTGATGCGCCAGCATCTCGGGCTTCCCTGGTGGCAGGGCATCATTCAGTGCTACGTGCGGCCACTCGGGGCGATGCTCCCCTTTGCCCTCGGCTGTTGGTGGATGGAGTCCACGGTAGCCGCGACGAGCTACGTGGCGTTCTTTGCCCAGATGCTCGCGGTGGTCCCACTCGCGGTGGCCGGGGCCTGGTTCATTGGACTCGATGCCGACGAGCGCCAGATGCTGATTGCCCGCCTGCGCCGCTGAGCCAATCGCACTCCACCCCGCTGGCCCCCGTTAGCGGGGGAGCGAGTCAATCAACTGGTCGAGGCGCATGCGTCGGCTCAGTACGCGAGATCCCTCGTTGGAGAGGTGGCCGGGATCGTGGTAGAGCGCCACATCATCCATGGCGGTGATGCACTGCTCCGATGCGCAGAGGAACGCAAAGGGATTGATCACCGTTGCCCCCGTGTGCGCCGCGAGTGAGTCGAGCA
>JAYTDH010000005.1:0-4148 GCA_043736095.1 Gemmatimonas sp. | reverse complement strand
CGCGCGTCATCAGAGTAGGGCTCCAGCAACGCCGCGCCTCGGGAGCCCATCGCACCGTCCTGATACAGCTTGACGCTGCGCACCCAGAGCGTACCGTCGTAGGCACTCACGAGCGGTCCGCGACGGAACCAGGCATCGACGACGGGCGCGTTGTCGCTGATCATCGCGTACAGACGGACGCTGATCGCATTCTCCCGCCCGAGTTCTTCGTAGATATCAAGAACCTGCGCGCTGGAGCCCGCATCGTGCACGCTGGTGAGGCCCCATCGGTTCATTTCGGTGAAGGCTGCCTTGAGCATCTCCTTCATCTGGGCACGCGTTGGCGGAGGAATCACGCGCCCAACAAGCCCTTGGGCGTTGTCGACGAGTACGCCGATCAGCTCCCCGCTCGCGGTCTTGAGGATGTCACCACCCGCGGGGATTGTCGTCTCACGCGTCAGGTTTGCCGCGCGCATGGCCGCCGCATTCACGAGGGAGGCATGACCATCCACGCGCGTCAGCGCGACGGGATGATCCGGCACCGCGCGTGAGAGCGCCGCATGATCGGGCCAGCGCGTATCTCCCCAATCGTTCTGGTCCCACCCGCGACCGAGGATCCACTGTCCCTTGGGCGTGGTACGCGCGCGTTCCACGACTCGCGCGATGATCTCCTCGTAAGAGGTCGTGCCCATCAGATCCACCGACACCCGCTTCTGCCCGACGCCCGCGACATGGAGATGCGCGTCGGTCATTCCCGGGATTACGGTCCGACCGCCGAGGTCGAGCACACGGGTCTCGGCGTTCACCAGCGCCCGCGCGCCGGCCGCATCGCCGGTGAATACAACGCGCCCAGCGCGCACCGCCATTGCGTCGACGATCGGGCGTGCACCATCGGAGGTGTAGATGCGCGCGTTGATGACAACCAGATCTGCGCTCTGCGGCTGCCGCGTCGCCGGTTGCGCTTGGGCATCGAGCGAGGCGGTCGCGAGCGCGCCGACGGCGAGGAGCGAGTGAAGGGTCTGACGGAGCATCTGACGAAGGGTCTGACGGAGCATCGGCGCGGCCGGGAAAAGGGAATCGTTACGACTCACGCAACCTCGCCGCGTCAGGACCGCGGCGCCAGTCGTATGATTAAGCCCATGCCCACCTCCACGGTCATCATCGCGGGACTCGGCGCTGCTGGAAGCGCGGCGGCGTGGCGACTCGCCGCTGCTGGGCACCACGTCATCGCGCTCGACCGCTGGCCCACGCCCCACACCTTCGGCTCGACGCACGGCGAGACCCGCGTGACACGCGTGACCGCTTGGGAGGGGGCGCACTACGTCCCACTCGCGCAACGGGCGAACGCGCTCCTTGACGTGCTGGAGCGCGAAAGTGGCATGCCGCTGCGCCTGCACAGCGGTGGACTCTTTGTTGGGTTCCCGCACGAGACGATCATCGCCGGCACGCTCCAGTGCGCCGAGCAGACCGGTGTGCCCTGCGGCGTGCTGACGCGCGACGAGGTCTTTGCGCGGGTGCACGGGATTCGAGTCCCCGAAGGGATGATCGGCGTGGTGGATCCGGGCGCCGGCGTGCTTCTTCCCGAGCCGATTCTCGAGGCGATGCACGCGAGCGCGAGACGCCACGGCGCCGAGCTCCGCTTCGATGAACCGTTGGTCTCGTGGGCACCAGACGGCGATGGTGTGGTCGTCACCACCACGCGCGGCACGCTGCGCGCTGATCGATTGATCCTCGCCCTCGGCGCGTGGATGCCTGAGGTGATGGCGTCAGTCGGTGTGACATTGACGGTGGAGCGACAGACGATGCACTGGTTCGATGCGCGCCGAGACGCGCCGCCGCGCCCGGTGCTGATTGTGACAGATGGCAATGACCACGCGACGGTGATCTTCCCGACGCGCGATGGTCTGGTGAAGGCCGCGGGGCACGGCACGCAAGAGTTTGTTGACGCCGAGACGGTAGATCGCACAATCCACCAGCGCGATATCGCACCGGTGGCCAAGTTGCTCGACACGTGGCTCCCTGGGGACGCAGGAATGCATCGGCGTGCCGCGACGTGTCTGTACACAAGAACGCGGAGCGGACACTTCATCCTCGACCACCATCCGCAGCATCCACAGGTGGTGCTCGCCAGCCCGTGCAACGGATACGGATTCAAGTTCGCGGCGGCGATTGGCGAAGGGCTCGCCGCCCTAGTCACTGGCGACGAGCCCGAGGTGCCACTTACGCCGTGGCGGCTGCGGTAGCGGCGACTGCAGTAGTGGAGAGCTCAGCGCTGCCGGCTCGAGAGCCAACTCGCCCGAAACGCCAACTGCTCGGCTGTCGGAGTGCGATTCGCGTCCTCAAACGCGACGACCTCCACGCGCGGATCAGCCTTGAGCGTCATCTCAGCGCTGCGCTCGCCGTCACGGGCGCGCCAGGTGATTCGCACGGCATCGCCGGGACGTCGCGCGGCGAGCGCGGTGCGCACATCGCCCACAGTGGCCATCGGCGCGCCGCTGATTGTGAGGATGCGATCGCCAGCCGCAAGCCCCGCTTCATACATCGGCGTGCCGATCGTCGTGGGGCCCGCAACGATCACCTCGCCATCGAGTGCGGAGAGTCGCGTATCCCCCATCCAAGGAGCGGCCGCCTGCACTGGCCGCACGAGGAATCCCGCGCGGGCAAGCAGGGCCGGATAGTCTGGGAGCTCGCTGCCAATCACGAAGCGACGGAAAAAGTCGCGCGCGAAGAGCGAATCTCTGGTCACTGCGGCGACTGCGGCCTGCACGTCGGCAACGGTGTAGCCACGCACCGGCGCGAGCGCCGGAGTCTGCGCTCCGAAGCGCCGCCACATCTCGCGCATCACGAGATCGAGTGACGCAGCTGGCGTTAGGGCCCTGAGCGAGAGATCAAGCGCCAAGCCGAGCGCTTCGCCGTAGGTGTAGTACGAAATGAACGTGTTGCTCCTGTTGTTCGGATCGATGGACACAGCCGCATCCACGAACGGCGCTTGCTGGCTCATACCGACGGCGCCGAAGAAGCGACGGCCGGGGTGGTTGGTCAGCGCGTTGACGGCGAAGCCGAGTTGCTGGGCGTACTGTGCGGGCGTGGTGATCCCCGCGCGCTCGATGATTAGGGGCCCGTAGTAGTTCGTAAAGCCCTCGGCGAACCAGAGTTCGCCGCTCATATTGGCTTCAGTGAAGTCGAATGGCTCGAGCGAGGCCGGCCGGATGCGTTCGACGTTCCACGCGTGGAAGAACTCGTGCGACACCGTACCGAGCAGCTGCATCGCGCCGCCGCTGAGGTTGCCGCTCGCCGTGAGAGAGGTGGAGTTGCGATGCTCCATGCCGTCACCAGCGCAGTTGGCGCGATAGCAGGCGATGAAGGTGTAGGTGCCGAAATCGAAGCGTGGCAGTTCGCCGAACACGGCAGCGGCTTCGTTTACCACGCGCTTCGTGAGTTCTGTGTACTCGGTGACCTGCTCTGCGGTCCCGGTGTGGTTCACCGCGAGGCGGATGGTTTGCCTGCGGCCACCGCTCATGACCTGCCAGCTACGGATATCGAGGCGGCCGAGTGTGGTTGGCGAGTCCATGAAGTACTGCAGATTCGGCGCGCGGAAGGTGCGTGGGTCGGTCGTCGGTTGCAGCTGCGTGGCGATTGTCCACGCGGTGTCGGGCGGAACAAAGGTGATCTCGATTGGGCGCGTGGCGAGTGCGGGCGACCACGCAAAAGTCGCGGGCATGTTGAGATGCGCGCGCGTCGGGTCGATGCCCGCGTAGGTGCCATCGGCGCGATCGGCGTAAATCGTGTAGGAGAACCGCACTTCACCGCTGTGGCGTCCGACGCGCCAGGCGTGCGGCGAGATCCGCACCACATCGAGTGCGCGGCCATAGGCGTCGCTCGCCCGCACGTTGTAGATGTTCTTGGCGAACTCGTGCAAGGCGTAGCGGCCCGGTGAGGAGCGGGCCATCTGCACAGTGAGCGGTCCCGGTGGGACGGTGCGGAATCGGACCGTCACCTCGCCTTCGCGCTGGATCGCGTTGGGAAAGCGGATTTCATAGAGCACGGTGGCTGCGGTCTGCGCGCTCAGCGACGATGCCGTGAGCATGGCGACGAGCGAAAGCCACTTGAGCGCAAGACGCGCGCGCGCGGAGCGCGCCGGCGCAATCAGCGAAGCAGAACGCATGGGA
>JAYTDH010000004.1:0-1600 GCA_043736095.1 Gemmatimonas sp. | reverse complement strand
GTGTTGGGATCCATCCGCCAACTGATGCCGCCGCGCGGGCTCACCTGCGTGAAGCGTCGTGAGGCGTTGATCGCCGGCGTGATGAAGTCGCGATAGAAGTAGCTCAAGTCGTCGTAGCGCGCGCCGATCAGAAGCGTCAGCCGCTCACTCAGCGCGACTTCGTCTTGCACGAAGAGGCCAGCGTTCTGTGCCGCCTCGCCCTTGTTCGCCTGGAGCGTCGTGCCACGTGTTGCACCGACGCCGAGGTTGTAGAACTGGATCGACCCGTCTTGGTACGCGACGTCGCCGCCCACGCGCAGGCGATGCGTGGAACCGAGCACGACGACGCGCGCTCCCCAGGAGCCGGCGCCGCCGACGTGATAGCGAGTGAAGTCGCGGAACGTATTCCGCTCCGAGCGTTGCAGGTATTTCGGGTTCACGAAGAGCATCGCTCTCGCGTCCTGCGTGTCGCCAATCGGCTGATCGAGTGTCACGCCGAGCCGCACGAGTCGGTTATATCGGTGCTCATCGCGCGATGCATAGGTGGGGTTCGCCATCTCCGGCGCGGCCGCAAACTGCGCTGGTGTGAGCGGGCCCGGGATCCGAAACTCATTGCTCGCTCCGGCGAGGTGCACGCCAATCCGCCCACCGCGCGAGGTCGGTGCCGCGAGTCCGCCGACGAACTGCGTACGATCCGCATTCGAGTGCGCGCGCCAGCCATCGAAGCGTGTCTGCGTGACAGCGAGCCAACTTTTCGCGGAGCCCATCGTCACGCCGGCCCGCCCAATGCGACGCATCAGCCCGAAGTCCCCCGTTTGGAGCGAGAGTTCGGTGAAGTTGCGCGTGAACTCCGGCATCGAACTCAACGACACAATCCCGCCGGCCGCGTTCCCCCACGCGGCGCTGCCGTTGGAGCGCATCACCTCAATCCGTTCGATCGTCGCGAGGTCGATGTTGTCGAACGCCGTGCGGCCATCGGGCTCGGTCTCAGGAATGCCATCGAGCAGCACTCGAATCCCGCGCGACGTGCCGGCATTGGAGCGATCGCCAGCGCCGCGCGCACCGAAGCCACGAATCGTGAGGCGGATGTCGCTCGTGCCGTAGCGCGACTGGGCAAGGACGCCGGGCACCTGCTGCAGCGCACGATCCATTCCGATCCCCGCTCCTCCCCGCCAGGACTCGGCGCTCACGACTGAGACGGCAAAGGGCACCTGCGCGAGGCTCCGTGATTCATGGCGCGCCGCTACCGTTACCGTGTCGAGCCGCGCGCGCGATGAGTCGGCGGCCGGTGCGCGCTGCGCTCCCAGGGGCGCCGGCAGCAGCGAGAGCGCGAGGGCGAGGGCGAGGGCGAGGGCGGAAGCGAACGCGGGCGCGGGCGCGACGAGCATCACGTGAGGAAAGTGCACACAAATGAGTACGCGCCGCTCCGATGGACGTTGAGCCCTTAGGAGTCCAGTTGAAGCGTCCACTCGATCGGCATGTTGGGATCGAGCGTGTCGCGGACCGAACAGTACTTCGTAACGGCGAGCTCGATTGCCCGTTCTGCGTGAGCCCGCTCGATTCCGGCGCCGCGAATTTTGAAGTCGAGGACAATCTTCGTCACACGCGACGGCGTCACGTT
>JAYTDH010000003.1:0-4933 GCA_043736095.1 Gemmatimonas sp. | reverse complement strand
TACGCGATGCTCCTCTTCACCGCGGCGTTCGATCAAGCGGCATTTGGCGATCGGTGGGCCACTGTCGCGCAGCTTCTGGCCACGACGTTCGCCGGACTCGCGGTGCTCTCGTTGGTGATCGCCAAGGGGCGGCATACGGGATGGATGTGGTATGCCGCCGCCGCGGCCATGTCGTGGCTCAGTATCGGCTGATCGCGTCTGGGTAGAGGCAGGGCGTTGTCCGCGGGAGGTCACGCGGCTACCTTACAGGTGTTCCAGGTCCCGGAGGGCTTCGGCCCACCAACCCCGCCAGGACCGAAAGGTAGCAACGGTACGTGGAGTCCATCGTCGCTCCGGTAGGCCTGGAACACTGCGCGGGTGAGCACGCTTCGGCGGCGCTCCCCGCGCTTTGTTTTACCCACTGCACCGGGCGTGCGCGCGTGCGAGAAGTTTTTGATGGATGTCTGGAACGGATGCCCGAAACGCGCCGAGCGAACCTTGTCGCGCGGGGCTAAATTCTCCGCCTATGTCGCTAGCCCTCGCCCGGAAGTACCGCCCCCGCCGCTTCGCCGATGTCGCGGTGCAGTCGCACGTGGCGAACACCCTGCGGAATGCGATTATCACGGACCGGGTGGCTCATGCCTACCTCTTCTGCGGACCTCGCGGAACGGGCAAGACCACGCTGGCGCGCGTGCTGGCGATGGCGCTCAACTGCGAGAATCGGCGAGACGATCGCGAGCCCTGCGGCGAGTGCCCATCGTGCACGCGGGTCTGGGGGGGAGGGGCCTCGCTTGATGTTGTGGAGATCGACGCCGCGTCCAATCGCGGCGTCGACGATGCGCGTGACTTGCGCGAGCGCGCGATGTACGCCCCGTCGGGTGACGACCGCTACAAGGTCTACATCATCGACGAAGCACACATGCTCACGCGCGAGGCGTGGAACGCCCTGCTGAAGATTCTCGAGGAGCCGCCGCCGCGCGTGGTGTTCGTCTTTGCCACCACCGAGCCGCAGAAAATCCAGCAGGCCGCTGCGCCCGTGCTCTCACGCGTGCAACGCTTCGATCTCAAGCGCATCGGCCCCGCTGATGTGCGCGTACGACTCGCAATGGTGCTGGCGGCCGAGCAGATCCCCGCCGAAGCGGACGCGCTCGGGATGCTGGCACGCGCCGCGGACGGCTCGATGCGCGATGCCCTCTCGCTGACCGATCAGGTGCTCTCGCTCGGCGAGGGCGTCATCACCTCGCAACGGGTCCGGGAGGCTCTCGGACTCGTGCCCGAGGATGAGCATCTGGCGCTGTTGGACATCATCATCGAGCGTCGAGCGGGGGACGTGTTTGGAGCGGTCGCGAGACTCGCGGATCATGGTGTGGATTTCGGTGTGCTGCTCACGGAGTTCTCCGAGATCCTGCGCGCCCAACTCGCCGTGGTGCTCGGCGGGTCTCTGCCGGACGTGTCGGAACGTTTGCGTGAGGAGCTTCCGAAGCGGAAGGATCACTTCGCAGTCGGGGATTTGCTGCGGATGCTCGCGCTCCTCGTGGAGACCGAGCCGCATCTCAAGCGCAGCGGGCAACAGCAGATGTTGTTCGAGACGTTGCTGGTGCGCTGTGCGCTGCTCGATCGCACCGTACTGCTTGAGGAAGTGCTCAAGGGGATGAGTAGCGAGGGTGCCCCGAGCGGCGGACGCGGCGCCGCCGCGAGCGCGCCTCGGACATCGTCGTCGCCGTCGCCATCGGTGGCCCGCGACAGCGCTCCGCCGATTCGTGCGGCGGACCCGGCGATAGCGCCGAGCAAGCGGATGCCGCCGCCATCTTCCGCTGCTGTTCGCGAGCGGCCCGAGCCCACCACGGCAGTGATCGCCGATGCGGCCACGCCGAAGTCGGCGCTCTTGGCGCTCGATCTCAACCGGTTGGTTGAGCATTGGGAAGCCATCGTGGACACGATGGTCCGCGAGGGACGATCGCTTCTCGGCGCGGCGCTCGGGCACGCCACGCCGACGGCCGTCGCTGCGAGCGGCGTCGTCACGCTCACGGTGGATGCGGTGGCGCAGGCCGAGTTGATCACGCAACAGGAGACGGCAATCTTGGCCGCGCTCCGGAGGCGCTTCGATGGCGTTGCGCGCCTGAATGTGAAGGCCGCCGTGGCCGACGCCCCGCCGCGCCGGCTCAACGTGCAGGCAGTGAAGGCGGACCGCATCGCGATGCTCCGCAAGCAGAGCAAGTTGCTCGATGCCGCCGTGGACGCGCTCGATCTCGAACTACTGGATTGACGCGCCGATGACCGATTTTCTCAAGATGATGCAGCAGGCCCAGGAGATGACGGGGAAGCTCGCCGAGGTGCAGGAGCTGCTCGGGCGACAGACCGTCACGGGGAGCGCGGGTGGCGGGTTGGTGCGGGTCGAGGCCGATGGCAAAGGGCAGGTGAAGCGCGTGTCGATTGATCCGTCCGTGGTGAATCCGGCCGACGTCGAGATGCTGGAGGACCTGCTCGCCGCGGCGGTCCAAGAGGCGCAGCGGAAGGCGCGCGAGTTGGGCGAAGGAGAGATGAAGAAGCTGACCGGCAGCCTCGGCCTCCCCGGGCTCGGCGGCCTTCCGTTCAAGCTCCCGTTCTGAGGCCCGCGTGAGCGCCATCGACGACCTCGTGACTGAGCTCTCTCGCCTGCCGACTATCGGGCGGAAGTCGGCCATGCGGCTGACCTACCATCTCCTGCGGCAGCCGGGCGAGCAGAGCAAGCGGTTGGCGGCGGCCCTCGTGGCGCTGGTGGAGAAGGTTCGGCCTTGTACGGAGTGCGGAAACCTTACGGAGGCCTCCCCCTGCGCCCTCTGTGCCGACCCGCGCCGAGATCAGACGGTGATTTGCGTGGTCGAGGAGGCGTCAGACATCCCAAGCATCGAGCGAACGGGCGAGTTTCGGGGGCTCTACCACGTGCTGGGCGGTCGATTGGCCCCTCTCGACGGGATCGGACCCGAGGACCTTTCGGTGGATGCCCTCGTGCGCCGGGTGACGGCTGGGGGGGTCACGGAGGTCATCGTGGCCACGAATCCCAAGCTCGAAGGCGAGGCGACCGCGCTATATCTTCAGGAGCAGCTGCGCGAGGCTGGGGTGACGGTGTCCCGGTTGGCGCGTGGCCTGCCGATCGGCGGAGACCTGGAGTACGCCGATGGCGTGACGATTGTGCAGGCCTTGGCGGCGCGGAGGGCGATGTGAGACGGAATCAGCTCGGGTTCGTGGTGGGGTTGGTGGCGGGGGTGGCGGCAGGGTACGCCTGGTGGACGCGCGAGCAGCGTCGGCACCAGCGGTCGTTGTATCATCCGCGGCCGATGCGGCGCCTCGCGGCGCTCGGTTTTCTGAGCGGCCAGCCGACGGTCGACTCCGTCATGGTGTTGCGCGAGTATCTTGGTTGGGAGCAGAATCCCGTGTTGCAGCGCCGTGCGCGGCAGTTGCTGACACGTTTTGAGAACGCCCTCGCATAGGACGGCATCATGGCGGTCGGGTCGGCTAGCTGGTCATTTACCGAAGAGGACTTCGGCGCCATCACCAAGGCGCTCCAGAAGTTCCTTGGCGAAACGAACGCGCGATGCGCACTCCTTGTGGATCGCTCGGGTCAACTCGTCGCGACGGTCGGCGAGGCGCCGAACTTCGATGCGACGGCGTTCGCCACGTTGACCGCGGCTGACTTCTCCGCCAACGATCAGCTGGCCCAACTGATTGGTGAGACCGACTTCAACTCCCTGTTTCATCAGGGCGAGAAGGAGTCGATGTATCTCGCAGACATCGCGCGCCGCGTCATTTTGGTCGCGCTCTTCGACAACCGCACCACGCTCGGGCTGGTGCGCCTGAAGATCAAGGACACCGTGATTGAACTGACGAAGTTGTTCCACGAGGTGTTCCAGCGCGGCAAGACTGGTCCGCAGCAGCCCGGCCTGTTGGCCGGTGCTGACGATGAAATCGACCAGCTGTTCGGATAAGGAGACCAGCCATGTCGATGATCAACTACGCCTCCCGCGAGATCAACTGTAAGATCGTCTATTACGGTCCGGGACTTGGCGGCAAGACCACGAACCTCGAGCATGTCTACGGCAAGGTGAAGCCGGACACGCGCGGCAAGCTCATCTCGCTCGCGACGGAGACGGAGCGCACGCTCTTCTTTGACTTCCTGCCGGTGGATCTTGGGACGATTCGCGGCTTCAAGACGCGCTTCCATCTCTACACGGTGCCGGGGCAGGTCTACTACAATGCCTCGCGCAAGCTCATCCTCAAGGGCGTCGACGGCATCGTATTCGTCGCCGACTCGCAGGTCGAGCGAATGGAAGCCAACCTCGAGGCCATGCAGAACTTGTACGACAACATGGCTGAGTACGGCTACGATCTGACGAAGATGCCGTTCATCGTCCAGTACAACAAGCGCGATCTCCCCAACGCCGCGCCGCTGGAAGAACTGCAGAACACGTTGAATCCTGGCTGGGAAGTGACAGACGCGGCGAAGATGAAGGTCACCCCCGATCAGTTCCATCCGGGCGAGACGGTCATCACGCAGAATGACGATGGCGTGTGGGTCGAGCGTGCGCACTACTTCGAAGCGGTCGCCGTCACGGGCGATGGCGTGTTCGATACGCTCAAGGCGGTCTCCAAGCTCGTCCTCAAGACGCTCGCGTAAGCGAGCGCCGCCTTCCCACGGCACCCCCCCCGCGCCGGTGAATCTTCCGAACACCATCTCTGCCGCACGGATTGCCGCTGCGCCCGTCCTCGCGGCGCTGCCGTTCATTCCGTCGGTGCGCGTCCGCGCATTTGCCTTCGTGCTGTATCTCGTGACGGCGATCAGCGATCATATCGACGGCAAGATCGCGCGCGAACGCGGGCTCATCACCGACCTCGGCAAGATGCTTGATCCCCTCGCCGACAAGCTTCTGCTCCTTGGGACCTTCGTGCCGATGTTCCTGCTGCAAGCGCCAGCCGA
>JAYTDH010000002.1:0-12828 GCA_043736095.1 Gemmatimonas sp. | reverse complement strand
GTGACGGCGCTCGCCGTGGGCACGGGTGATACAGCCGTCGCGACGATCGGTGCACTCTCCGCCAAGGTGCCGATTGTCGTGACGCAGCTGCTCACAAGCATTCTCGTCAGCACCAGTGGGCGCGACACGCTCGCCACTACTGGCCGCACCAAGACCTATCTCGCCGCGCCGCGCGACTCCAACGCCAACGCAATCCTTGGACTCAGCATCGCGTGGAGCAGCACCGACGCCGCGGTCGCGACGGTCGGCGCCGGCACGGGACTCGCCACGGCGGTTGGCGATGGTACCGCGAATATCCGCGCGACGGTGGGGGCTGTGATCGGTCAACGGGCCCTCACGGTGCGTCGCTTTGCGTCGACCTTTTCGCTCGCTCCGGGCTCAATCACGATTACCACCGGCGGGGGCTCACAGGTGGCGACCGGCACCGCACGCGACTCTGTAGATGCCGTGCTCCCGATCAGTTGGCTGTCGCGGAGCGCCAGCATTGCGTCGGTCGCGCCGGCGACGGGCGCGAGCACGACCGTCACTGGTGTGGGGAACGGCAACACCTTCGTGTTGATGCTCGCCGGAACACGGTCGGACTCCGCCAGCGTGGCGGTGAGCGGACAGATTGTCGCGCCCCTGACCGCAGGAGTGTCGGTGGGCGACAACTTCTTCCGGAGCGCAAGGAACGCGTCGCAAAATTTCGCGGTGGACACGGTGGCTGTGGGAGGCACCGTCACGTGGACCTTTGCGGCGCTCAACCTGCACAACGTCCAGTCAATCCTGAATCCGACCTTCACGAGCAGTAACCTGCAGACCTCGGGGACCTATGCGTTCACCTTTGCGACCGCCGGGACGTACGAGTACAACTGTCAGGTGCACGCGCAGATGACTGGGCGAATCGTGGTGCGGTGAGGTGCCGTCTAATTGATGGTCACTGGCTGGAATCTACCGGACCGGGTTCGATGAAACGTGATGGCGAGCACAGCGTCTATTAGGAAGAGTGACCCACGCTGTTGATCGCCCCACCCGGTCCGGTAAGTCCGCCTCATGCACGTTCTTTCTCTGATTCTCGGCGCGGCGCTCGTAGTTGCCGCGCTCACTGTCGTCACCCTCTGGCGACGGCTCCGCGCGCTGGAACCCACGGGACTCGTGCCGCCGTCGTCGCTCACGCCGGCCGAGGCGTCTACGCCAAAGGCGAGAACAACGGTGAGCCACGCCGTTGCGATTTCTGCCGCGAAGCACACGTTGGTGCAGCGGGATGATTCCGAAGAGCCGATTGAGGAGCACACGAGCGCGGAGTGGATGTTGCTCCCCGTGCGTGGCTCGCAGGACGCGCTCTGGGATTGGGAGGTCGCCGAAGATCGTATCCACTTCTCGACGCGTTGGCGCGAAATGTTGGGGCATCGGGCGCAGGAAGTCCTCGCGTCATCGGACGAGTGGTTCAGCCGCGTGCATCCCGCCGACGTAGCTCAGGTGCGCGCCGACATCGCTGCGCAGACGACGGGCACCGCCGTCCGGTTCGCGAGCGAGCATCGGCTCCGCCACGAGACGGGGCGGTGGCTCACCGTGCAGTGGTCGGGGACAATCGTGCGCGAGCCGACCGGGCGCGCACTTCGCGTCGCGGGCTCCGTGCGCGACCTTACCGCGCAACGCACCATCGAGGAGCAGGCGCGTCTCGAAGCATTCTACGACGCGCTCACGGGCCTTCCCAACCGCGCTCTCGCTTTCGACCTGCTCCGTCGCGCCATCACGCGCACGCGTCGTCAGGGCGAACGTCGCTTTGCGGCACTCCTCGTGGATCTGGATCGCTTCACGCGCCACAACGATGCCTTCGGTCATCGGGCCGGCGATGAACTCCTGCGTGCTGCCGCGCGTCGTCTTACGGCGGCAATCCGGCCCGGCGATGTCATCGCCAGACTCGGCGGTGATGTGTTCATGCTGATTCTCGACGATGTCCACGAGTCGAGTGAGGCCGAGCGCGTGGCAGACCGTGTGCAGATTCTGCTCCGCGACCCGCTCAAGGTGCTTTCGCACGAGGTCGTCATCAGCGCGAGCATCGGCATCGCCCTGCACGATTCAGCGCTCGAAGCCCCGGCGGATTACGTGCGCAATGCCGAACTGGCGATGGAAGAATCGAAATCGCACGGCGGAGCGCGTCATACCTTTTACCGCGAGGAGATGCGCGATGGTGTGCGGCATCGTGCCTCGCTTGAGCACGATCTCCGGAGCGCGATTGCGCATAACGAGCTCGTACTCTGGTATCAGCCGATCTACTCGTCGAGCGAAGAGCTCACACGACTCAAGGGATTCGAGGCGCTCGTGCGGTGGAACCATCCGCAGCGCGGCATCCTCGCGCCCGGCGAATTCATTCCCATGGCCGAGGAGACGGGGATGATCGTCCCGCTCGGGACCTGGGTGATTGGCGAGGCGTGTCGTCACATGATGGCGCTCGCGCCCAACAGCCCGCATGCGCCCTGGGTCAGCGTGAACATCGCCGCGCGTCAGCTCGCGGATGGTGCGCTTATCGACATCGTGCGACTCGCGCTCGAGTCCAGCGGGCTCGACGCGCATCGCTTGCGTCTCGAAGTCACCGAGAACGTGATTCTCGAGGACGAAGAGATGGCGCGTTCCACACTAACCGTACTCCGGGCCAACGGCAGTACGATCCTGATGGATGATTTCGGCACGGGGCACGCATCGTTGAGCTACCTCCATCGCCTACCGATTGGGAGCATCAAGATTGATCGCTACTTTGTCGGGCGAATGGACGTCAGTCACGAGTGCCTAGAGATTGTGCGCTCTGTGGTCTCGCTGGCGAAGACGCTCTCGATGGACGTCGTCGCTGAGGGGGTGGAGCAGGAGGAGCAACTGCGCCAGCTCCGCGCGATGGGCTGTGCGCATGTTCAGGGATTCCTCCTCTCGCATCCGCTCCCGGCGAGCGAGACGTACGCGCTGATAAATCCGATGCTCACGCCACCGAGCAACGCGGCGGTCTGCTAGAGCGTCCTTCCGTGCGCGGTCGACCGCGGTCGTCCGCGCGCGGACCAGCTACCAATGCGGCAGCAACGCGTCGCGCAGGCCTGCCGCACTCTCGTACCGATCGATGGCCTCCTTGGCCATCCCCTTCTCGAGGATCCGCGCGACAGGCTCGGGGATCTCCGGATTCACCTCGTGCGCCAACGTGGGCATCTCGGTGAAGTGCGCGACCATCATGCGCGCCCCCTGATACTCGGCGAAGGGTGCTCGGCCGGTCAGGATTTCGTATCCGACCATCGCCAAGGCGTATACATCCGCGCGTGCGTCGGCGGGTTCGTCGCCAGTGAACTGCTCGGGGGCCATATACCCCGGCGTACCGACCGCGAAGCCTTTGTCAGTCAGGCGCGGCACCCCAGGCATGCTGCGACGTAAATCGCCGAGCGATGCACCCGACGACTTTCGCATCACCTCGAGCCGAGCGTGCGCGACGCCGAAGTCGGCGAGGAGCGCGTGACGCGCTTGGAAGAGCACGTTCGCTGGCTTGAGATCACGATGGACCACACCGATCTCATGGGCGTGGGCGAGCGCATCGGCAATCTCGTGCAACACCCGAATCCCCTCACGGACTGGGAGAGCTCCACGCGACAGGCGTGCTTCAAGCGACTCTCCCGCGATGTACGGCATCACATACCAGATGAGATCGCTGGTGGAGCCCATGCCAATGATTGGCACGATGTGCGGATGCTGGAGCTTCACGAGCACGGCGATCTCGCGCTTGAAGCGCGTCATCTGCACTTCCCCCGCGAGCTCCGGGGGAAGGATCTTGATCACGACCTGACGCGGCAGGTGTGCATCGGTCGCGAGGAAAAGGCGGCTTTGCCCACCGGCGCTCAGTTCACGCTCGATGACGTAATCGCCATCGAGGGCGGACTCGAGTTTTGCACGGAAGGTGTCAGGCACGTTACCAACCTACCACTACTTCTTCTTGGACGCAGGGGCGGGGCGTTTTTTCGCCTTCTTGGCCACCTTTTCGGCCGGCGGCGCAGGGAGCGCCTCTCCGCGCAAAAACGCATGCACCGCCGCCGCGTGACCCTCGTGCGCCACCTTCTCCCACACCTGTTCCACGACACCATCGGCGGAGATCACATAGGTCGTCCGCATGTTCGCCCAATACCGATTTCCGTACATGCTCTTCTCTGCCCACACCCCGTACGACTCGGCCACCGCATGTTCCGTATCGGCCAGTAACGGGAATGTCAGCGCGAACTTCGCCTTGAACTTGGCGTGCGACTTGACCGGATCCGGAGAGATCCCGAGGACGACCGCGTGCTCGCTTTCAAAGCGCGGGAGCAGATCACGGAACTCGCAGGCCTCGATCGTGCAGCCCGTCGTGCTGTCCTTTGGATAGAAGTAGAGCACGACGCGACGACCGCGAAAGGCGCTCAGCGAGACGCGCTGCCCCGCGTCGTCGAGGAGCGTGAAGGCTGGCGCGTGATTGCCCACGCTGATTTTGCTATAGAGCATTGAGTAGAGCGTCCCAGCGAGTCAGCGACCCGCTTGAGCCTCGGCAAAGGTGGTGAACGCCTCGAGGGAGTTCTTGGTCGGCACGAAGCCGAACTCCTCCTTCAGTCGTCGATTGTCGAGCACGGGGCGCCATCGGAGGAAATCGAGTTGCTCGGGTCCATACCGCGTGACGCCGAGTGCACGCCCAACCGTGAGCGCGCCCCTCAGGAGTGAAGGAGGGAGGACGAGTATTGGTTTCCCGAGACGTGCGGCGATCTGACGGATAGTGAGCACCCCGTCTCCCGCAACGTTGTAGACGCCGGCCCGGTCGCCGAGGATTCCGTGTCCGACAGCGCCCGCGACATCCTCGTCCCAGATGAACACAAAGGGCGAGTCACTTCCCTTCACCGCAAGAATACGCGGGCGGAGGAAGAGCGCCGTGATCTGATTGTGCGTCGTCGCGCCGAGGACAGTCCCGATGCGGAGGACTAGGAGCTTGAGCGCGGGATGCGAGGTGCGGTACTTGGCAAGCATCTCTTCGACTAGCCGCTTGTGATATGCGTAGGCGAACGATTCGGTGGCGCGCAGCGGATCATCTTCGGTCATCCACTTGGGATTATCCGGGAGATATCCATACGCCGCGCCGGAGCTGGCCACCGTGAGATGCCGCACGCGCGCTGCCAGCGCGCTCTCGACGACGTTGCGTGTGCCGTTCACATCGATATCGAACTCTCGCGCGCGGTCGCCGCGGCCCTCGAGGATCGAGGCGAGGTGCACCACGTGAGTGATGCGCCGTTCACGCATCAAGTTGCCGAGCGAGCGGTCGCGCACGTCGAGCGGGAGGATTTCGAAGCCGAGTCCCGTGCGCGGACGTAGGTCGGTGCCGACAACTGGCATCGTCCTCGCGAGTCGCGTGCCCACGAGTCCACCCACGTAGCCGGCCGCGCCGGTGATCATCACGCGCATCTCGCTCACGCGGCGGCAACCACCGGTGGGCGACGTCCCCACCATCCAGAGAGCGCGAGCCCCGACACCAGATGCCAGACCCCCCAGAACGCGGTGATCAGCATCATCGAGCCCGCCGCAGGGAAGAAGGTGAAGAGGATCGCCAACCCGAGCCCCGAGTTATGGATTCCGACCTCGATGGTCACCGCGCGAGTGTCGGCTTCATTTAAGCGCGCCATCCGCGCGACGAAGAGGCCAATCCCCAGCGCCATCATGTTCTGGAGTACGACGAGCCAAAAGAAGTCTGCGAAACGGGCGCCAAAGAGCGTGCGATTCTCCCAGAACGCGCCGGCGATGAACGCCATCAACACCAGCAGTGACAGCGTGCGCAGCGGCTTCTCCGCCCGTCGCGCAATCGCCGGCGCGTACGATCCCACCATCATCCCGAGAATCACCGGCAGCGCGAGCACGAGCGCGACCTGCGTGACGATTCCTCCGACCGGGAGCGAAACTTCTTGTAGCAACTCCCGCGTCCGCGGGTTGAGCCATCCGTACAGCGCGAAGTTAAACGGCGTGAGCACCGTGGCCGCGAGGCTCGATACCGTGGTGAGCCCAACGGAGAGCGCGACATTTCCTCGCGCACGCCACGTGAGGACATTTGAGAGCGCACCACTGGGACAGGCCGCCACCAGCATCATGCCGAGCGCCAGCGCGGGATCCACACGGAAGACCCAGGTGAGCAGGCAGGTGAGCGCGGGCGTGAGCACCGCCTGAGCCGAAAGCCCGGCGATCACCCCAGCCGGCTTCGCCACCACGCGCTTCAGATCCGCAATTCGCAGGTCCAGCGACGCGCCAAAGACCATCGCGGCGATAATCGCGTTCAGGACAATCAGCCCTGCAGGATCAAAGTGCAGTGGGAGCGCGTCGTTCATCTGGCGTCAGGCGCCGAGGGCGCGTGCATGGCCGCGCAACGCTTTCAGATACGAGTCCTTGTGCACGTAGTACGCCATGCGATCAAGCTTGAGATACTTGAAGCCACCATCCACACGCTCGCCCCGCCACGCGCGCTTCGCCCGCTGCAGCGCCAGTGCGCCAGGATGCTGCGCCTCCAAGCCCTTCAGGTACCGCGCCACCAACTCGGCCTGCTCGTAGCGTCCCTGCCATCCGAGTCCGCTCGCTTCAACCATTCCCATGAGAAAGATCGTGTCGTCTTCCGGGTGAAAGACATTCAGATAGAGCCCCGGCGCCGCCGCGCCCTCGGGCCACGCCAGCGCCGCGCGATCGATGAACGGATAGTGCAGCGCATACCCAGTGGCCTGCAGAATCACGTCATACTCGGCGCGTTCTCCGTCGCTAAACGTGACCGTCGCGCCCGTGACACCCGCCACGTCGCGACGCGCCGTGATATCGCCATGCCCAAGGTGGTGCAAGATGAGCGAGTTCATCACCGGATGCGACTCGTACATCCGATAGTCAGGGTCTGGCAAGCCGTAGTCGCTCGGCCGCCCAATCACGAGGCGCACAATCAGTGCGTCGAGGCGCTGCTTGAGGGCACGCGGCAACTTGATCATTCCACCGAGCGTGTCGATCGGACGCCCGCGCACGAACTTTGGAAGGAAGTAGTATCCGCGGCGCAGCGAGATATCGACCGATCTCGCCTGCTTGACGGCGTCCACGGCGATATCGGCACCTGAGTTGCCGCAGCCGACGATCAGTACGCGTGCTCCCGCGAAGACCTCAGCCGACTTGTACTCAGCCGAATGCATGAGGCGCCCGCTGAACTCCCCCGGCAGCGCGGGCTGGAACGGATGATGGAGCGTCCCCGTGGCAATCATGACGCCGGCGAAGCGACGCGTACGCTGCTCCCCCGCCTGCTCTGTTGTGATGTCCCACCCTCCGGCCGGCGCGCGCACGATGCGCACAACGCGGGTGGAGAACTCGAAGTGCCTTGTGAGATCGAAGTGCGCAGCGAAGTCGCTGAAGTAGCGCTGCAGTTGATCGTGCCGCGGATAAGGCGCGACATCGTCGCGCATCGGGAACTCGGCGAACTCCGTCATCCGCTTGGATGAGATCAGATGTGCACTCTCGTACACGGTGCTCTCGGGATTTGCGATGTCCCAGAGTCCACCAACGCGTGTGTGCGACTCGAATCCGATGAATGGCAGGCCGTGCTTCTGCAGGACGCGCGCGGTGGCGAGTCCCATCGGGCCGGCGCCGATCACGGCATACACGCTCAAGTCAAACGAGTGGTTCGCCGCCCATCAGGACAGCCATCACGGCTTTCTGCACGTGCAGGCGATTCTCCGCCTCATCCCACACCCGACTCTGCGGGCCGTCAATCACCGAGGCCGTGACCTCCTCGCCACGATGCGCGGGGAGACAATGCAGGAAGATCGCGTCGCGCTTGGCGCGGGCCATCAGGGCGTCGTCCACTTGGAATGCGGCGAACGCGCGCTGCCGCGTCGCCTGCTCTTCTTCCTGTCCCATCGACGCCCACACATCGGTGGTCAGGACATCCGCGCCCGCCGCTGCCGCGGCCGCATCGCGCACGAGCGTCACGTGCCCCGACGCTGTCGCCCGCGCGAGAATCGCTGCATCGGGATCGTAGCCCTCAGGGCACGCGAGGCGGAGCGAGAACCCGAGTTGCACTGCGGCATCGCACCAGCTGTTGGCCATGTTGTTGCCGTCGCCGATCCATGCGATGGTCTTTCCCTCGAACGAGCCGAGATGCTGCTGCACCGTCAGGAGATCAGCGAGGATCTGGCACGGGTGCTGGAGGTCCGTGAGCCCGTTGATGATGGGGACCTGTGAATAGCGCGCGAATTCTACGAGATCACTGTGCGCATAGGTGCGAATCATGATGCCATTCACCATTCGATCGAGCACGCGCGCGGTATCGGCGACATCCTCGCCACGGCCCAACTGTACGTCGCGCGGTGTCAGGAAGAGCGCGTGCGCGCCCAATTGCCACGCCCCCACCTCAAACGAGACCCGCGTACGGGTGCTCGACTTGTGGAAGATCATCGCGAGCGCTTGTCCCTCGAGCGGACGCTTGGTGTACTCGCCGCGCCGCATACGATCCGCGAGCGCGAAGAGTGCGCGGAGTTCGGCCGCGGTGAAATCCGTCAGGGCGAGGAGGTCGCGGTGCATAGTGCGATGTGAGGTCATGACGTCAGTGTCATTCTCAGGTGCGCGGACAGGGCGCCTCGATCCAGACCGGGGCAGCGAGCGAAGCCCGGCGGATCACGACGTGCGTCTGGGCGGGCACGCGACTCGAATCGAGCGCCATCGACGAAGCGACGAACTCGAGCGTGAGGAAGAGCGTCTCACCGCGATCGAACTCCGCCACATGCACAGCCGAGGGATCCGCCGGGGCGGCAGCGGACATCACGCAACGCGGCGCGGTCTTGGTGATGGTCGTGGTCACATCGAAGAGCCGCGTCCATTCACCCTGCGCGGCCGAGTCACTGGGCCAGGTGCGCGTCGCGGCAATCTCCAGCACCAGTGCGTCCTCAACTGGCCAGTCGCCGCTCGCGCTATCGAAGACCGGCACGGCATACGTGATGTCGTACGCGCCAATCGTCTCTCGCAGCCCCATGCCCATCACTGGCGACACGTTCCGGCGTAACGCGCGCACGCCACCAGAGCGGAGCACGTTGAACGGCACGCCACGCAACTCATCGAAGGGAGCGAGTCCGACCGCAACATCCGACGTGTCGCGTCGTTCGGCGCAGGCCGATGTCATCAGCACACTCAGCACAAGGAACACGCGACGCATCGTCATAGAATGTATCTCCTGAGGTCTTCGTCCTCGGCGATTGCGGCCAGCCGATCGCGCACAGTCTTGCCATCCACTGTCTCCGGCGCAGTGCCGCGGTCGGGAAGCTCATAGAGAAGCTCTTCGAGCAACGTGGTCATCACCGTGTGCAGACGGCGCGCCCCGATGTTCTCCATGCGCGTGTTCACCAGTGCGGCAAGCCGCGCAATCTCGGCGATGCCGTCGGCCGTGAATGTGAGGTCACAACCCTCGGCCTTCACGAGCGCGGCGTATTGTTTGGTGAGCGCGTTCTCCGGCTCCGTCATGATGCGCACGAAGTCCGCCTCGGTGAGCGGCTTGAGCTCCACACGAATCGGGAAGCGGCCCTGCAATTCGGGGATCAGGTCGCTGGGCTTCGATACGTGGAAAGCGCCGGCCGCCACAAAGAGCACGTGGTCGGTCTTCACCATCCCGTAGCGCGTCTGCACGTTGGAGCCTTCGACAATCGGGAGCAGATCGCGCTGCACACCTTCACGCGAAATATCTGGGCCGCCGAAATCGCTCTTTGCACCGGCGATCTTGTCGATCTCGTCGAGGAAGACGATTCCCATCGACTCCACACGCTCGATCGCGTCGGCCACGACATCATCGAGATCGATCAGCTTATCGAATTCTTGATCGAGCAGAATGCGTCGCGCTTCGGAGAGTTTCACCGTGCGCTTCTTCGTGCGCTTGGGAAGCAGATCGGCGAGCATCTCGGTGAAGTTGTTGATGCCTTCTGGCGCGCCCTGCTGCCCAAGTGCGTCCATTGACGGAGGCGCCTGCGCGACCTCGACTTCAACTTCGCGCTGCTCGAGCTGTCCATCCTTGAGCAGAGACTTGAGCTTCTCGCGCGTGCGCTGGTGCCGATCATGCGCTATCTGCTGTTCCTGTTGCACGCTCCCTGCGGAGGAGGCGACAAAGACACGCTCGGCCTCCGTGGCAGCCGCGGCAGGTGTCGGGGCGGGCGCCGGTAGGAGGAGATCGAGCAGGCGATCATCCACGCGATCGTTCGCCAGATCCTCGACCTCCTGCTCGCGCTCGGTGCGCACCATCTCGATGGCACTGTCCACCAAGTCGCGCACCATGCCTTCGACATCGCGCCCGACGTAGCCCACCTCGGTGAACTTCGACGCCTCGACCTTGATAAACGGCGCGCCCGCGAGCTTGGCGAGTCGGCGCGCGATTTCCGTCTTGCCGACGCCCGTGGGGCCAATAAGAATGATGTTGTTCGGCGAGATCTCCTCGCGGATGTTCTCCGGCGCGTGCTGACGGCGCCACCGATTGCGCAGCGCAATCGCCACCGCCTTCTTCGCCTCACCCTGACCGACGATGTAGCGGTCGAGTTCGGCGACGATGCGCCGTGGAGTGAGATCGGCGAGGCGCGCGAGCGCCTGCTCCGTGCGAGGGCTTGTCATTTTTATGCGGTCGGTTCGACGACCGTGATGTTCGTATTCGTGTAGACGC
This sequence comes from Gemmatimonas sp., assembly GCA_043736095.1. Taxonomy (GTDB): domain Bacteria; phylum Gemmatimonadota; class Gemmatimonadetes; order Gemmatimonadales; family Gemmatimonadaceae; genus Pseudogemmatithrix. Next base: position 2,156 of record JAYTDH010000002.1, on the reverse strand, counting down.
AGATCTCGCCGGCGATGGTCATGGCGCGCTTGACGATTTCGGGGGCCGAGAGATTCGTCTCGCGGACTAAAGCGCGCGCCGCCGCCAACGCATACGTGCCACCAGAACCGATTGCGAGGATGCCGTCGTCCGGCTCAATCAACTCGCCATTGCCGGAGATCACGAAGCCATGGTCGTTGTCCACCACAATCAAGAGCGCCTCGAGCCGACGAAGCGCGCGATCGGAGCGCCAATCCTTGGCGAGCTCCACGGCGGCCTTCGACAAGTTGCCCGGATGTCGTTCCAGCTTCTCCTCAAACTTTTCGAAGAGGGTGAAGGCATCGGCCGCCGCCCCAGCGAATCCGGCGAGCACCCGCCCGCCCTTGAGCGCACGGACCTTCACCGCGCTGGACTTCATCACCGTGTCGCCGACGGAGACTTGGCCGTCGCCGCCGATCGCGACTTTGCCGTCCTTGCGGACGGCGAGGATGGTGGTGGCGTGGAATGTGGGGAGAGGCATTGGGGAAATATACCCGTTCTCCCGCCTCACGCCCGCGGGTGCGCACTCCGATACACCGCCTTCAGCCGCTCCACCGACGTATGCGTGTAAATCTGCGTCGTCGAGACACTCGCATGCCCCAGCAGCTCCTGCACCGCCCGCAGATCCGCCCCCCCATCGAGCAGATGCGTCGCGAACGTATGCCGCAGCGCGTGCGTGCTCAAGCCCGCCCCCTCGTCCACCCGATGCAGCCAGGCCGTCACCGCGTTGTGCAGGGTTTTCGGGCTCATCCGTGCGCCACGCTGACTCAGAAAAAACGCTGAACGGTCCCCTTTCGCGCCGACCTTCGCGAGCAGCGTGTCGCGCGCCCGTTCGTATTCGCGGAGCGCACGCTGGGCCGCCGAACCCACCGGCACAATCCGCTCCTTCCGCCCCTTGCCGCGCACCTTCACCGCACCAGCGAGGAGATCGAGATCTCGCCGATCAATGCCGCGCAGCTCGCTAATGCGAAGCCCTGCCGAGTAGAAGAGCTCGAGGATCGAGAGATCGCGCACATCGGTGAACCGCCCCTCCTGCGCCCGCGTCGCCGCCGCGGTGAGCATCGTCTCGACCTGCGTGCGATCGAGATGGCCCGGAAGGTACTTCTCGAGCTTCGGCGATCCGACCGCTCGCGCAGGATTCGCCTCCACGAGATCATTCCGATGGAGGAATCGAAAAAACGACCGCGCCGCAGACAACGCACGCGCCGCCGATCGCTTGGACAGACCGCGCCGATTCAGATGCGCCAGCCACGCGCGCATCGCCAGCCGATCAATCTGCTCCCACGCTACTTGCTCGACGCCGAGGTGCGTGGCGAGGAACGACTGTAGATCCGTCAAGTCGCGCGAGTACGCGGTCAGCGTGTTCGGCGAGACGTCACGCTCCTTCTCGAGATGCGTGAGGAACCCGGCGACGAGATCCACGCTCTCAGCAGCGTCGCTAGCCATGTCGCGGCGTCACTGGCTCGCCGAAGTGGGCGCCGAGTGACGTCAGGTAGCTGTCGAGTGTGCGGTACTTCCCGCGGAGCTTCATCAGCACGCGAAAGAAGGGCGAGTCCACGAAGCCCGCTTCGGTGATCGTCACCTGCGTGCCCACGCCAGTCGCCGCGACTTCATACGTCCACGTGCCGCCCCATCCCTGCTTCTCCGCGCCCAAAATCGTGTGCACCATCGACTTCCCCGGCACGACTTTGGAAATCTCGATGTTGATCACGCCCGCCGATCCCATGTTCTCTTCCCACGACTCCCGCATGCCGCCCGTGAGACGCCGCGACGATTTCATATCGGACCACCATTCTCCCGTGGCGCCGATGTTGCGAATCACGGCGAAGACGGTGTCCGGCGACGCGACAATCGTGACGCGACTCGTGGCCTCGTGCTCACGCGGGAGGCTCCGGCCGTACACGTACGTGCCGGCGGCGAGCACCACGCCGAGTACTACGACTTTCTTGATGAAGCCCATACGATCACTCCGAGGGAACGATAGCGGACACGATGCCATATTCCTGACGCCACGAGCCGAGTTCGCGTAACGCCCGCTCGGCGTATTGCTCGCGCTTCAGATCCTTGTTCCGCGGCGGGTCCGCCAGCTCTTCGAGGAGCCCGAAGTTCGCATTCATCGGCTGGAAGTGGGCTGGGTC
>JAYTDH010000001.1:0-4445 GCA_043736095.1 Gemmatimonas sp. | reverse complement strand
TCCACGCTTCAGGCGAGGTCATGGCCCGCGCGTATCCCACCGCATTCACAATCCCGGCATCGAGCCCCGTGGCCAGCAGCGGATGCTCCGCGAGTTCGGCGATGGCGTGTCGCCCCCACTTCTCGCACGGCACATGCAAAAGCGCGAGCAACGCACGCCCTGGCGCGGTGTGCGCGAGCGCCGTGCGTCGACGGGCGGTCACGGGCACGCCCATCCGCGTGAGGGTCGCCGCCATCGCGTCGACCGCAGGGCGCGCCTCGCGGGCAATCACCGCAATGCGCGATGGCACCGTACCCGCATCGACCAACGCGCGCACCTCGACGGCGATGCGCTCCATTTCCCGCGCGGTGTCGGCGGCTTCGATCAACCGCACGCTGGCGGCGCGAGCGCCCGCACTGGCGCGCGCATCGGGAATGGCCTCGACAATCGCGCCTGGGATATCCAGCGTCGTCGAGGTGATAATCTCGAGCCGGTCAATCGCCGAGGAGTTCGCGAGTGCGGTGATTAACGGCTGCCATCCCCCGCGCAGGTCAGCGAGTCCGACCAATCGAATATCTCGACGTCCGCCGATCCGCGACGCGAACGCGACGGGATCAGCAACAATCGAGCGGGCGAGCGCGGCGCGCGCATCGCGCCCATCTCGCCTCGCTGCGCCCTGGATAGCCGTGAGCCACCCCGAGTAGATGGCGCTGAGCGCCTCGGCGCGGCGCCGTGCGAACTCGTCCTGTGCCGCGGCCATCGACGCCTCGGCAAACTGGTCGGCCGCAACTTCCTCACTCACGAGTTCGCCGATGAAGCGATCGACCGCGGGTACCCACGCATCGATGCCGCCGCGCGAGAAAAGCGAGGCACCACGTTCGTCGAGCAATCGCGCTAGGAGGGCGTGACGCTCGGGCTCAGTCAGCGGAGCGCGCGGATCCTCGGCCTGCCAGCGATCAGCGAGCTCCGAGAACAGGCAGATCGGCGCATCAAACCACCCCGGCACGCCGCGCGCGGCGGCGAGGCGATGCAGATCGTCGCGGAGGCCGCCCTGGCGAAGTACGATCCACGCGGAGAGCGTCGGCCAGCCATCGCCGAGCGCAACCGGAGGGAAGAGGCCGTCGACGGCGCGCTCTAGGAGCGCGGCGGGATCGGCAACGCGGGTGAGGACGGGTAGGGGCACGCGGGGAATATGCGCGCGGGGACTGACAGCGGGAAATCCGGAGAGTATCGTAGAGGGGTGCACACTCCCTCTCGGCGTTGGTTCACTCATTTCGCGCTCGCGTTATTCGTCGGTGGGTGCGCGGCCCGACTTCCAAAGCTCACTGGGCGAGTCGACACCACGGTGCTGGCCGATTCCGCGAGCACATCGCTCAGCCGGGCACTCTCTGCGGCCGCGGCGGTGCATCCGGGCGAGACTGGGATCCGCATTCTCACGCACCCCATAGATGCGTTTGCCGCGCGCGTCACACTCGCTGCTGCGGCCGAGCGGTCGCTCGACATCCAGTACTACATCTGGCACGAGGATCACACGGGACTCCTGATGTTCGAGCAGCTCTGGAAGGCCGCGGAACGAGGCGTGCGCGTGCGCCTCTTGCTCGACGACATCGCGACAGGCGGCATCGACGACATTCTCGCCGCACTCGATGCGCATCAGAACATCGAGATCCGTCTGTATAACCCGATCGTCCAGCGTCGCACGCGCTGGCTCGCGTATCTCACGGACTTCGGGCGACTCAATCGCCGCATGCACAACAAGTCGTTCACCGTAGACAACGCGGTGACGATTGTCGGCGGGCGCAATATCGGCGATGAGTATTTCGGCGTGGGCGAAGATCTCCTGTTTGCCGATCTGGATGTCGTCGCGGCGGGTGCAGTGGTGCCGACTGTCTCCACGCAGTTTGATCTGTACTGGAATAGTCGGACGGCAATCCCGCTGTCGCGCCTCGTGCGCGCCGCAAGCGCGCGAACGGCAGCGAAGTTACATGCGCGCTTTCGCGCGGTGCACGCCGACAGTGCCTCGCGCGCGTACATTGTCGCGGCTGCGTCGGCGCCGCTCGTGGCGGATCTCGAGTCTGATTGCCCCACCCTGCGCTGGTCGCGCGCCGAGCTCGTGCACGATGATCCGGCGAAGACCACGAGCTTTCGTCCCCGCGAGGAGCATCTGCTCTTCCCCTCGATGATGCGCGCCGCGGGGCGCCCAGGGGAGACCTTCGACCTCGTCTCACCCTACTTCGTTCCGATGCCGGGTGGCACAGAGACGTTCGCGAATCTGGTAGAGCAGGGTGTGCGCGTGCGCATCCTAACGAACAGTCTCGCTGCGACCGATGTCGCCGCCGTCCACGCGGGCTATGTGAAGTGGCGGCGCGATCTGCTCAAGGCCGGCGTGCAGATCTTTGAGTATCACCCCACCGCGGGCCTCACCGCAGGCCTCGCGGCGCGCCCCGCCTCAGTCGGACTGCACTCCAAGACATTCGCCGTCGATAGCGAGCGCGTCTTCATTGGCTCCTTCAATTTCGATCCACGCTCGGCGCTACTCAATACCGAACTGGGAATCGTAATCCATAGCACATCGCTCGCAGCGCAGCTGCATCGCGAGTTCGACACTGCCGTCCCGGATCTCGCCTACGAAGTACTCCTCGGCCCCGGCGGGAAGGGGCTGCAGTGGATCGAGCGCACCTCACGCGGCGAGGTGCAGCATCGCGACGAGCCGGGCGCGAGTGCGCTCCGGCGGTTCTACGTGTCGATCCTGCGATGGCTGCCGCTAGACTGGTTGCTCTAGGTTGCCTTGGCGCGGCAGACGCGCCGCGTCATTTGTGCAACAGTTCAGGCGAACGTGATGTGCTTCCGCATCGGCAATTCGCGAATCCGCTGCCCCGTCGCCGCAAAGATTGCGTTCGCCAGCGCCGGCGCCGCTGGAGGCACCGGAGGTTCACCAATGCCGCTTACCTGCTCGCCGAGCTCTAGGCCTTTCACGACAATCTCCGGCGTCTGATCGAGACGAAGTCCCATGAACTGATGAAAGTTTGTTTGCTCAGTCATGCCATCGGAGTACGTGAGCTCCGCATTCACCGCATGCCCAAGCCCCCACAACACCGCGCCCTGCACCTGATTCTCAAAATTCACGGGATCGAGCACGCGCCCGACATTTGCCACGACGAACACTTTGTCGATCGTGATGCCATTCGGCGTATTCGTCACCTCGACGACCTCGGCGACCGGCACGCCAAACGAGACCGTCAGCGCGACACCACGACCGCGCCCCGGCGCCATTGGCGTTCCCCAGCCAGACAGCTCACCAACTGCTTCGAGTACTTTCCGTGAGATGTGGTGATCGCACAGCCGCAAGCGCTCCTTCAATGGATCTGCCCCGGCCGCGATGATCAACTCATCGAAGAAGCCTTCGTGCAAGAAGCCATTGTACGACGCACCGACCGAGCGCCACGAACTAATCGGTACCGACTCCTTCGCGCGGTACCCTGTCACGCGATAATGCGGGATCGCATACGGCTGATCCCACGCGCCGGCGACAATCGCGCCATCAGGGCCCGGAAGCGCGGCGCCGAGTCGCCCGCCCTGCGAACCGAGCACGGATGGTGACGCGATGTCGAGCGAGAGCGCGAGCACCTTGCCATCGACCGCGGCACCACGCGCGCGCGACATCGCAAAGGGACGCGGGAAGTCGTGCTGCATATCCTCCTCGCGTGTCCACGTGAGCTTCACGGGCACACCAGGATGCGCCACCGCGAGCTGTGTGGCCTGCTCGATATAGTCGTTCTCCAACCGACGTCCAAAACTTCCGCCGGCTTGCAGCGCATGAATTGTCACCTGCTCTGCTTCGATGCCCGCCGTCTTCGCCGCCGCGGCCTCGGCGAAGCGCGGCACCTGTGTCGATGCCCAGATCTCGAGCGCACCATCCTTGAACATCGCAGTGGCCGTCATCGGCTCGAGTGGCGCGTGCGCAAGGAACGGCACGCGATACTCGGCTTCAATCATCTGTCCGCCGGGTTCGTCAGACTTCTTGAGCGCGTCCAGCGTCGTATCGACATCGCCTTCATTTCTGAAGCGTGAGTCCTGCTGCTCCTCATTGAACGCCGCAGAGAGGGTCGCCCAGAGTGCGTCCTGCGTGGCCGGATACGGCGCGGCGCCCCACTGCGGCTGCAGCATCGACGCGGCCTTGAATGCACGCCAGGTGTTGTCGGCAATCACACCGACGCCGTTCTTGACGGGCACAATCTTGATGACACCCTTCGCCGCCTTCGCCGCCGTGTCGTCTAGAGAAGACATCCCGCCGCCCATCCGCGGATTCACGCGCACCGTCGCGTAGACCATCCCCGGCAAACGCACATCGATTCCGTATTGCGCAGTTCCCGTGGACTTCGCGACGATATCCAAGCGCTGCATCGGCTTGCCGAGGTAGCGCCACTGCGACGGATCCTTGAGCGTCACCTTGCTCGGCGGATCAA